>DNJM01000189.1 GCA_003489085.1 Lachnospiraceae bacterium | reverse complement strand
GCCTGAAATGGGGTGCGAAGTTTGCGTTTTTTACTTTATACTGTTTGGGAGCATACATACCCACAGACTGCGCAACTAGCAGGGAACGAAAAACCGAAAAGCGTGAACAAAAGCAGCAAATTGGCGGTATTGGGTTGAGAAAGTTCCTGCTTTGACATATCATACAATTAAATGGGATACGGGAAAGGACGTGGACACATGTGGAAAAGATGAAATTGTCTCTAAAAAATCTATATAAATTATTGATGTCAAATGATTTCCCTATTTACTCAGAAAGTGTCATTAGTGAGAAGGAACGGAAAGGCCAAACTGCACTTCGGTTCTGGCAGCACCAGTTAGTGGACGAGTTCCGCACACAGACTTATGGCAGGATGATCTGGCGAAACAGCGGAAAACGCAACCGCTATACTTCGCACCTGTGTAATCGTAGTGGGGAGCTAAAATGTTATCAGGAATATGCCAGGGAATTGGCTGCTGAAATCAATGAAAACGTGCTGATAGGTCAAATTTCCCGTTTTGCCATGTTCCTGCACGAAAAGGACTATAAGCACGATATTCTTATACGCCGCATTCATGAAATGATGCAGATGTGTACGCTGGATGATCCCTGCATCTCACCGGAGATAACAGCCCAGATCGAGGAAGGGTTAACTGGTTCACCAGTGATCCAGCGCAGCGGTATTCAGTGGAATCTCTTCCAGGCGGCCTATCTGCTGACAATCATGTCATTTTACGCTGCTGCAGGTGAAGCAATGGATGATCCGGCATTGACAGTATTACGTGAAAAAGCATATGCCATGGATTCCGTCTGGGAGATTTACACCAAGCAGAAAGAGGAGCATTCACATAAAGCCGTATTCCTGACGAATCACTTTAGAATCCTGCAGGACAATATACTTCCCCGTCATCGTTTCTTCGGACGGGAGGAAGAACTCTATGACCTGAAAGAAATGGCCTCGGTGGGATCCAAATGCATTTTGTCCGGTATCGGCGGCCAGGGTAAAACAGAGCTTCTTCGCCAACTGATCCGGCAGTGCAGAGAGGAACAAATTGTCGATGCGCTGGCGGTAGTTCCGTACGAGACCGGCCTGGCAGAAAGCTTCCAGCGCAGTTTTCCGGACTGCAAAGGTCATAATGCAGAGGAAGCACTCAATCTTGGTCTTTACCTCCTGCGTAAGGAGGCAAAGGATAAACGGATTCTCCTGCTGATCGATAATGTTACCAGCAGGATGGAGGACGATCCTGATTTGGAGAAGCTGCTGTCGCTTCCCTGCGGCGTGCTGATCACCACCCGTCATTCGGTTCTGGAGGGATTTGAAACATACAAGATTCCATCGCTTTCCATACCCACAGGAACACTGATCTTCCGGGATAATTATGGAAAAATGCTGAGTGCCGATGACCGGGAATTGCTCAAACTGCTGCTTCGGGACGAAACGATCTGTCATCCGCTGACGCTTCGCCTGATGGCCCGCTCCGCCCGCAGCAGGAACTGGTCGCTTCAGGAACTCAAGGATCATCTGGAAAATGATGGTGTATCTCTATCCTGGCATGACGGAGACAGCATGGTTTATCTAAGCAGGATTTATCACCAGTTATATAACTATCCGCAGATCCCTGATGAATGCAGGCGGCTTGCAGAACTGTTCACACTGCTTCCCCGTGCCAGCTATGGCATAGCTTTTTTGAAGAAATGGTTCCCGGATCTCTGTATTGGGAGGCCCGAAGAGAATCTTAAAGTGCTTGCCGAAAAAGGCTGGCTGGATCAGGATCCGGATGGCTATTCCATGCATCCGTTTATTGCGCAGTGTCTGCGGAAAAGAGTCATTACGGAAAAGAAAATCGAGCCCGTGTTATGTTATATCCGTGGCGAGCTGCAGAAGATGATACCGGGAACATTTGATATTCCGAATGATTCTGAGCTTGATCGAATCTGCGGCATCGTTCGGTATGTTTCCGAATTCATGATCGGAAGCGTCAGCAGAGAATGGTTTCATGCGCTGGTATACGCGCTGTACTGGGCCGACAACACACCCCAGGTCCAGTCGAGAACCTTTCCTCTGCTGGAAAAATATGAGAAACGATGCGCGGAGAAGGATGATTATTCATGGATCTCCGTTGTGATTCTTCGTTGCCACTGGCTTACAGTTGAACCGGAACAGTATATTTCCGCTCTGAATAGCCAGCAGGAATCCAGAACCATTCCGGAATCGCTATATCTGTCGCTGTGCCTCCACGCCGGCTACTGCGCAGTTTTCCAGCACGGGAATTATTCGCTGGGCGAAAAACTCCTCCGCGAAGTTCTGGACGGACCTTCCGATCCTGGGCAAAAAATTTCGGCTTATTTCAATTTGGTCCACTGCTGCCACGCGGCAGGAAAATCCCGCGAGGCACTGCACTGGGCAGAGCAAGGCAACAAATTTGCCCATACGCATCCGGAATGCGGAGAAATGGAATTATGCAAACTTCTGTCACTGCTTTGTCAGATCAACTGCATTCTCCAAAGAAAGGAAGAGGCTGAGGCTCTGCTGCCGGAACTGCACAACCGGTTCACAGATACAGACGACCCCGATCTGCGGTACTATCTGCTCAGCGCACTGTCATACTACGAATCAAATTATGGAAGTCTCGACAAGGCACTGAAATACTCGGAGGAAACACTCAAAATCATTGAGCAGCTCCGGGGAAAAGGACTGGACTACTATGTATGCCTGGGCGGCCATGGACTCATCCTGAAGGATCTGAAGCGGTTTGATGAAGCACTGGTATGCCTTGATGAGGCGCTGGAATATTACAGACCGCTGAACCAGAGCTACTGGATCCAGAATCTGTGTCACAATGCCACAGTCACCTGCATGGATGCGAAGGAACCACAGAAGGCACTTGTCTATCTGGATGAATCCTACGCACCCGCTGCCGAACTGGGAGGATACCCTCTCGCCGTCTGCCATTACAGCTATTCCGATGCCTATGCCCAGTTGGGAGACCGTGAGAAGGAATCCTTCCATCTCCGGGAGGCCATTCTGGGTCTGGAAGCACAGCTTGGGGCAGATAATCCCTGCTGTGTCAAGGCAAGGGAACGTCTTGCCGAATTGGAAGAACACAATGCACTTATGAAAAAGGCGGAGCCATCCGCTGAAATATGAAAAGGAGAAATGATTATGAATTCCAGCGATTACAACAAGTACCTGGCCGCCATCAAGGCTGCAAACGATGCCGCAGACAAGGATGCTCTGCGCAAGATCCAGGCTCAGCTCATTGCCAATTACGGTCTGAGCGACAACGATGTGGACTATCTGATCCGCCAGTTCCGTTACAATATCTGAGCAATCGTAGATAGCAACAAGGTCCGGCCAGAATCGACTTTGGTTCTGGCCGGAACGGAGAACAAAGGAGGAGCACAATGAATCGCACATTAACGGTCACAAGAAAAAAGGATTTTATAAGCGGCCCATGGAAGTGGATGGTTAAACTGGATGGCTTCGAAGTTGCCAGAATAAATAACGGAGAGTCACAATCCATTCAGATAGATGAACATCCTCATCAAATGGAAATTGTAGAGCTTTCCGTATTCGGAATACCTACTCTCGGCGTTGTTCCTGGAACTGCGCTGATCATGTCAGGTGGAGCCAATTGCAATGTTACGCTCTCCCTGGGCCTTGGATTAGTAAAAAACCATATCAATGTGGAGTGTTCCTATGATATCCCTACAATCACGGGAGCCGATTTTATCGATGCTGTCACCCGGCTTATGGTCAATATTTTTAACGGAGATGCCATTCTGGAGCGTCTGAACGATCCCAATAATCGCCGTAATGATCTTCGGGTTATCTGCCGCAAAGACGGTGTTCACATCCAATGGGATGTAGATGAAGTCACTGTGGGCAAGAATTGGTCCACGGGCTATGACGAGGAAATCATTCCCTATGAAGCTGCCGGTGTTACCATGCCCAAGGAACAGCTGACAGGGGAGCGTCTGACCCGGCTGGAGGACTCCGTCAAAAATGCGATCCTGACCCAAACACGCTTTGTCAAAAACGAGTACGGCTGCTTTGTTTTGGGAACTAATAAGAAATCCAGCCTGTATTAACCTTTGCTGAATCTTCATCTAAATCCCCCTGAAAGAGGAGAAAGTGTATGCTGAAACTTTACACACCAAAGGAATGGAGTTCTTTGTTTGACTGCCCCAGCCTGATCATCGATAATGATGGAAAAATCTGGATGGCAGATAGCTACTACAAGATTTTGTCTGGCGAACCTTCCGGCAAGATCGATTATGTGGGAGGAAAAATTTACGGCAAAGACCTGGGATATGGACTGTTTTCGTCGCCGATCGCCTATATGGAAACAAAAAACGGTGTCACCAGGATCATGGATGCAAAGCAGGGGTTATTCAGCGCCCCCATCCTTTACATCAAGAACAATAAAGTTTATACCCCAGAGCAATGGACAAGTATCTTTGATTGTCCCAGCGGTTACATCAAAGCATCGCAAGTCGAACAGGCAGAGGCAGAACAGCCAGAACCAAAACAGGAGGCAGCCACTCCTTCTGCTGATTCTGTCTTAACGAAAACCAAGGTAGTATTATCCTATGCACCTGCGGATATTCAGGCAAGGGAAATTGCGGACGTTCGTGCGCATCCGTATAGCAGATACATTGCGGAGGAAATCGCAAAGGACTGGGGTCCCGGCGGTCAAATGTACGAGTTGCTTTCTGACCCATCGCTTATGGTCAACCGTATGACGCTTATTGTAAGCAACTCTAATGTACGGTTCAATGTAGAATGCGATGACTCCACAACAAAGCTCTACGAGATTCTGCCTCAAAGTGTATGGGAAAAGGATTATGATTTTGCATCCTTTACGCAATTGCCGGATCTGAATTGCGTAGGGTTCACGGTTCCTTTGACGGATGCGCAGAGGTTCGGTATCCACGAGCGAATCCGGGATGAACTGGCAAAGCTGCCCTACTACTCGGTCTCCCTTGGGGAGGGTACGCTGACAGCCAGGGATCTCCAAACTAAGGAGATCCACTATATGAGCACACTCTTCCATATTGTATTTTGACCGAAAAACCGAGGAGATAGAAACAAAAGCGTTTTGTCTGGTACTCTGGGTTGCGCTGGTCAGCACTGCCATGAGATTAAGAGAGGATAATACTAATTCTTGATAAAAAGATT
>DNJM01000027.1:4954-5135 GCA_003489085.1 Lachnospiraceae bacterium | reverse complement strand
GGAAGAATGTTACACTGAAAGAAGAAGATTTTGGGAGGCAGAAAAGGAAATGATAAACGACAAGAAAGTATTATTCAGTGGAATGCAGGCGACAGGGAATCTGACGCTTGGGAATTATCTGGGAGCACTGAAGAACTGGATTACTCTGAGTGATGAATATGAATGCTTTTACAGTGTGGTA
>DNJM01000027.1:0-4677 GCA_003489085.1 Lachnospiraceae bacterium | reverse complement strand
TTACAGTGTGGTAGATATGCATTCGATTACGGTGAGACAGGATCCGGCTACGCTGCGGAAGCGTGCCAGAGCACTGTTGACCTTATATATAGCAGCCGGGCTGGATCCGAAAAAGAACTGCATCTATTATCAGTCCCATGTATCCGGTCATGCAGAACTGGCATGGATTTTAAATTGCTTTACCTATATGGGTGAGCTGAACCGTATGACACAGTTTAAGGATAAGTCCGCAAAGCATGCGGATAATATCAATGCAGGACTCTTTACCTACCCGGTACTGATGGCAGCAGATATCCTGCTGTATCAGGCAGATGTTGTACCGGTCGGCATTGACCAGATGCAGCACCTGGAGCTGACCAGAGATATTGCGGAACGGTTTAACAATATCTATGGAGAAGTATTTACCATTCCGGAGGCCTATATCGGCAAGGTGGGAGCAAAGATTATGAGTCTGCAGGATCCATCCAAAAAGATGTCAAAGTCGGACGAGAACCCGAACGGCAGCATCTATCTGATGGATGATCCGGATACCATTATGCGGAAGTGCAAACGTGCTGTAACGGATTCCGAAGCGCAGATCCGGTACCGTGACGAGCAGCCGGGAATTAAGAATCTGATCGATATTTACAGTGCCTGTACGGGAAGGACGCCGCAGGAGGTGGAGAAGGAATTTGACGGAAAGGGCTATGGCGAATTCAAGCCGGCAGTCGGAGAAGCCGTCATTTCCGTTCTGAGACCGCTGCAGGAAGAAGTGGAACGGTTGAATAAGGACAAAGCATACATTGATGCGATTATCAAAGAAAATGCTGAAAAGGCCAATTATTATGCAGCAAAAACACTTCGTAAGGTGCAGAAAAAGGTTGGATTTCCGGAGCGGATCCGTTAAAAGAGCTGGTAAAGGGGAGGCGCGTATGTGTGCCCCTCTTTTTTTGCAATATGATTTTGACGAAAGAAAAAATTACTTTAAGGAGGAAGCTATGAGTGGACTGAAGAAGCTTTTCGCACCATCGGACATGACAGTCGGAAAGCCATGGGAAAAGATCGTCATCTTTACGATTCCGATGCTGATCGGAAACATTGCACAGCAGCTGTATAACACAGTAGACAGCATTGTTGTCGGAAAGTACGTTGGAGATAATGCGTTGGCAGCGGTAGGAAGTGCCAGCCCGATTCTGAATCTGCTGCTGGTACTATTTGTTGGCATCTCTGTCGGTGCCAATGTTATGGTATCGCAGTACTTCGGAGCAAAGCAGAGGGAGGAATTATCAAAAACCATCGGAAACTGTGTAACCTTAACGGCATTATCTTCTATATTGATTATGATACTGGGTTCTGTGGTGGTCCGCCCGCTGCTGGAGTTTTTGAATACACCAGACAGTATCATTGACTGGTGTACTTCCTATCTGATGATTCTATTGATGGGAATTGCCGGAATGGCATATTATAATATTTTATGCGGTATCCTAAGAGGACTGGGAGATTCTGTATCGGCACTGGTTTATCTTTTGATTGCGACGGTAATCAATATTGTGCTGGATGTGTGGTTTGTGGCAGGACTTCACATGGGGGTAGCCGGAGTAGCACTTGCAACGGCAATTGCTCAGGCCATATCCGCAATAATGTGCATGATTAAGCTATGCCGTATGACCGATATTTTTGATTTAAAAGTGAAGTATCTGAAGCCGGACAAGGAGCATTCTTTTACTTTAATCAAGCTGGGTCTGCCTTCCGGTCTGACACAGGCGATTTTTTCTCTGGCTATGGTTGTGGTGCAGTCTCTGACAAACAGCTTTGGGGAAATGGTTATCGCAGCCAATGTTATTATTATGAGAGTGGATGGCTTTGCTATGATGCCGAATTTTTCTTTCGGAACTGCAATGACCACTTATGCAGGCCAGAATGTCGGTGCCAATCGATACGATAGAGTAGAACAGGGGGCACGGCAGGGAACTACGATAGCGGTCTGCACCTCTGCTGTAATTACCGTGGTGCTTCTTGTCTTTGGAAAGTACCTGATGGCAATTTTTACGAATACAGCTGATCTGGTCACGATGAGTGCCAATATGATGCGGATTCTGGCAGCCGGATATATTGCAATGGCAGTAACACAATCCTTATCCGGAGTAATGCGCGGAGCGGGAGATACGATTACCCCAATGTGGATTTCTCTTTGTGCAACAGTATTGATCCGTGTGCCATTGGCATATGGCATTGCCTATCTGACAAGGACACCGGAGCTTCCGAACGGCCGTTATCAGTGTGTATTCATTTCTCTTCTGGCATCCTGGATGTTGGGAGCTTTGATTACCTTTATCTTCTATCATAGAGGGAAGTGGAAGGAGAAACGGCTGCGGGCATAAAATCAGCAGGAGAAAACTATGGGTGGAATAAAAATCAGACAGATTGAAGAGCAGGATATAGAGCAGGTACTGGCCATTTATGCACCTTATATTACAGATACATTGATTACCTTTGAAGAAACAGTACCGTCTGCGGAAGCATTCCGGAAGCGTGTGCAAAAGATTACGGCCCGGTATCCCTGGCTGGTATGTGAAGCGGAAGGCAGTGTAGTCGGTTATGCATATGCCGGTCCTTATCGGGAGCGGGCGGCATACGACTTTACCTGTGAGCTGTCGGTGTATGTAGTGCAGGGATGGCATAGTCGGGGGATCGGAAGTCTTCTGTATGAACGGCTCCTGCAGGAATTGCGCGAGCGGGGCTTCGTCAATGCTTACGCTGTGATTACAGTGCCGAATGCGCAGAGTGAGGCGCTGCATAGACACTTCGGTTTCCGGGAG
The DNA here is from genome assembly GCA_003489085.1 of Lachnospiraceae bacterium. GTDB lineage: Bacteria > Bacillota > Clostridia > Lachnospirales > Lachnospiraceae > DNJM01. The sequence goes on along the minus strand of DNJM01000027.1, from coordinate 1,879 downwards.
GAAGGACGATCCAGGCAAATCGGTTATAAAATGAATACCTGGTGTGATGTAGCATATCTTTCCAAACGAATCGGAGAGGGAAAAAGAGATGCGGACGGGAAATGGATCCGCCCCTGGTAAACAGGGCAGAAAGGAAGAAAAATGAGCAGTCACGCAATTATAGTAATTGGCATACTGATTCCTTTTTTGGGGACGCTTTTGGGATCAGCGTGCGTATTTTTCCTGAAAAATGAGATCCGGCCCGGGATTCAGAAAGCACTGTTAGGCTTTGCATCCGGAGTGATGATTGCGGCATCGGTATGGTCGCTTTTGATACCGGCTATGGATATGGCAGAGTCTATGGGAAAGCTTGCTTTCGTTCCGGCAGCGGTGGGATTGCTTCTGGGAGTGGCATTTCTGCTTCTGATGGATCGAACGGTTCCGCATCTGCATCTGAACAGCGAGCAGCAGGAAGGGCGGAAAGCGTCACTTGGGAAAACAACGATGCTGGTGCTGGCAGTGACGCTGCACAATATTCCGGAAGGAATGGCAGTCGGTGTGGTATTTGCAGGGATGCTTTCGGGAAAGAGTGAGATTACGATGGCAGGAGCGTTTGCCCTGGCAATCGGAATTGCGATACAGAATTTCCCGGAGGGAGCCATTATTTCTCTGCCGCTGAAAAGCAGCGGTGCAGGAAGGAAAAGGGCATTTCTTTATGGAACAGCATCCGGTATTGTGGAACCGATCGGAGCGGCGATTACTATTCTGCTGTCGGCTCTGATTACGCCGGTATTGCCGTATCTGCTGGCATTTGCAGCCGGCGCTATGATTTATGTAGTAGTAGAAGAGCTGATCCCGGAAGCCAGTGAGGGAGAACACAGCAATATCGGTACGATAGGATTTGCTGCAGGCTTCGTTCTGATGATGATATTGGATGTGGCACTGGGATAGCAGAAATAAGGAGAAAAATAAAACCAGTTTCATTGAGCTGCCGGATAGTCGGCAGCATCACTGAAACTGGTTTTTTAGATTAATTATCTTCCTGTACCATTGTATAGGTCTGACGTTTTCTGGCCATCTCGTCGCTTTCCAGATATTCGTCATAGGTGGTCATTTTATCAATCAGCTTTCCGCCCGGCATGATCTCCATAATTCGATTTGCCGTCGTCTGTACGACCTGATGATCGTGGGAGGTAAAGAGAATGACTCCCGGGAATTTGATCAGGCCATTGTTGAGTGCTGTGATAGATTCCATATCCAGATGATTGGTCGGCTCGTCGAGAAGCAGAATATTAGAGCCGGAGATCATCATTTTTGACAGCAGGCAGCGAACCTTTTCCCCTCCGGAGAGGACTTTGACCTTCTTCACGCCGTCTTCACCGGAGAAGAGCATTCTTCCAAGAAAACCGCGGACATATGTTACATCCTTTTCATCAGAATACTGCATCAGCCAGTCTACAATAGTATAGTCATTGTCGAATTCCTTTGAGCTGTCCTTCGGAAAATAGGCCTGTGAAGTTGTAACACCCCACTTATAGGTACCGGCATCCGGCTCGATTTCTCCCATCAGAATACGGAATAAGGTTGTCTTGGCAATTTCGTTGCCGCCGACGAAAGCTACCTTATCTTCGCGGCCGATGGTGAAGGAAAGGTTATCCAGAATCTTCTCACCATCGATGGTTTTGCTCAAGCCTTCTACAGTCAGAACTTCATTTCCAATCTCACGGTCGGGCTTGAAGTCAATATAGGGATATTTTCGGCTGGAAGGACGGATTTCTTCCAGCTGAATCTTTTCCAGGGCGCGTTTTCTGGAGGTTGCCTGCTTGGATTTGGAAGCATTTGCAGAGAAACGGGAAATGAATTCCTGAAGCTCTTTGATCTTTTCTTCCTTTTTCTTATT
>DNJM01000042.1 GCA_003489085.1 Lachnospiraceae bacterium | reverse complement strand
TATTGATATTATCCGTATTTTTGACTGTCTGAACGATCTTCGGAATCTGGAGACGGCAGTCAGAGCAGCAAATAAAGAAAATGCAGAAGCGCAGGTGGCATTATCCTATACACTGGGGGATGCCTATACATTGGATTACTGGGTAGAGAATGCAAAGAGAATCGAAGATATGGGAGCCAAGTCCATCTGTATCAAGGATATGGCAGGCCTTCTTCTTCCATATAAAGCAACAGAGCTGGTGACTGCGATGAAGGAAGCAACCAGCCTTCCGATCGATCTTCATACCCATTACACATCCGGTGTAGCTTCCATGACATATCTGAAAGCCGTAGAAGCAGGGGTGGATATCATTGATACGGCTATGTCACCATTTGCACTTGGTACTTCTCAGCCGGCAACCGAGGTTATGGTAGAAACCTTCAAGGGAACTCCATATGACACTGGCCTGGATCAGAAGCTGCTGGCAGAGATTGCAGATTATTTCCGCCCGATTCGTGATGAGGCACTGGAAAGCGGTCTGTTGAATCCAAAGAATATGGGTGTTAATATCAAGACCCTTCTGTATCAGGTACCAGGCGGCATGCTGTCCAACCTGACTTCCCAGTTAAAGGAACAGGGAGCGGAAGATAAGTTTTATGACGTGCTGGAAGAAGTCCCGAGAGTACGTAAAGATCTTGGTGAACCACCGCTTGTTACACCATCTTCTCAGATTGTCGGAACCCAGTCCGTATTTAACGTATTGATGGGCGAGCGTTACAAGATGGTTACAAAGGAGACGAAGGATATCCTGCGCGGCAAATACGGTGCTACCGTAAAACCATTTGCACCGGAAGTGGTTGAAAAATGTATCGGGAATGAAGAGCAGATTACCTGTCGTCCGGCAGATCTGATTCCGGATGAACTGGATACATTGGAAAAAGAGATGGCACAGTGGAAGCAGCAGGATGAAGATGTATTATCCTACGCACTCTTCCCGCAGGTAGCGACTGATTTCTTCAAGTACCGTGAAGCACAGCAGACCAAAGTAGACCAGACTGTAGCGGATACAGAAAATGGAGCCTATCCGGTTTAATTCGTGATCAGGATCCGATAGGAACGGTCAAAACTTTTCATCATATACGTAGAGAGCAGGCCTCCTGGAGAATGGATCTGAAGGCCTGCTTTCTATTTTGTCCCGGATAAGGAAAATCAGCTGGATTTCCTGCTTGTCTTTTCACAGAAAAAAAGATAATATATAAAGGGTGCCGGGAGGTATTCGGTCGGATGACAAATAAGGAAGAGAAGACTATGAAAGCAAAAAACAAGAATGAATTATTAGGCAGAATAGAAGAGCGATATGAGAAGATGAGCAAGGGGCAGAAGCGTCTGGCAGACTATATCGTACAAAATTATGACAAGGCTGTATTTCTGACAGCTGCCAAGCTGGGGAAGGTTGTCGGCGTCAGTGAATCTACCGTAGTACGCTTCGCAACGGAACTGGGGTATAAAGGATATCCGGGATTCCAGCATGCATTGGAGGAGCTGGTGCGGCATAAGCTGAATTCCATTCAGCGGATGGAAGTGACATATGGAAGAATCAGCCAGTCGGAGATTCTTGCCTCTGTACTGCAGTCAGATATAGAAAAGATACGGCTGACACTGGGAGCAATTGATCAGAAGGCATTTGAGGAAGCGGTGGATACCATATTAAATGCCCGGAAGATCTTTGTCATAGGAATCCGGAGCTGTGCACCGCTTGCAAATTTCCTGAGTTTTTACCTGAATCTGATTCTGGATAATGTAGTGTTGATTCATACAAACAGTTCCAGTGAGATTTTTGAGCAGATGATCCGGATTGATGAAAAGGATGTGGTCATCGGAATCAGCTTTCCGCGATATTCCATGCGTACTTTAAAGGCACTGGAGTTTGCCAGCAACCGAAAGGCAAAGGTCATTACCCTGACCGACAGCGTGCATTCCCCTATGACCCTGTATTCTTCCTGCAATCTGATTGCAAGAAGTGATATGGCATCCATTGTAGATTCCCTTGTGGCACCGTTAAGTGTGGTAAATGCACTGGTGGTGGCGCTTTGTATGAAGAAGCAGAATGAGGTGATCAAGACGCTGGAGACACTGGAGGAAATCTGGGATGAATATCAGGTATACAGTGGTGATGAGCTGAACCAGGTGGGAGACAGAATGGAGCTTTCTTATGAAGAAAAATAGAGTGATCTATATCGTCGGCGGCGGAGCAGCAGGGATGTTCGCAGCGATTGCAGCCGCAGGAGAGGGTGCAGAGGTGCATCTGCTGGAAAAGAATGAAAAACTGGGGAAGAAGCTTTTTATTACCGGTAAGGGAAGATGCAATCTGACGAATGCCTGTGATATGGACGGCCTTTTTCAGGCGGTCTGTTCCAACGCCCGGTTTTTATACAGCAGCTTTTATGGATATACCAATCAGGATGTGATTTCGTTTTTTGAATCTGTCGGCGTGCATACCAAAACGGAGCGTGGAGAGAGGGTATTTCCGGCATCGGATCATGCTTCCGATGTGATAGGTGGATTGACAAGAGAAATGCAGCGCCTGGGAGTCAGGATACATCTTCGGCAGAAAGTACGGCATATCCGAATCAATGAAGGGCAGTTTGAGGCCGTGGAGCTGGAAGACGGTACCTGTCTTACCGGGGATGCCTGTATTGTAGCAACGGGAGGATACTCCTATCAGACAACCGGATCCGATGGAGATGGTTATCGATTTGCAGAAGAGGCTGGACATACAGTAATGGAGCTTCGGCCTGCGTTGGTTCCCATGACGGCAAAAGAAGAGTATATACCGCAGCTGATGGGTCTGTCTCTGAGAAATGTAGAGGCAGTGATCTATGATGGGAAGAAAGAACTGTACCGGGAATTCGGTGAGATGCTGTTCACGCATTATGGGGTGAGCGGGCCTCTTATGCTGAGCGCCAGCAGCAGAATCGGAAAACGGCTGCAGAAAAAGCCCCTTTCCCTGCGGATTGATTTGAAGCCGGCATTGACGGCAGAGCAGCTGGATGCACGGATTTTGCGGGATTTTGAAGAGAACCGCAACCGTCAATTCAAAAATGCGCTTGGAAAGCTGTTCCCGGCAAAATTGATTCCAGTGATGACAGCGATCGGGACGATTGACCCGGAAAAGAAGGTGCATGATATTTCCAGAGAAGAGAGGCTGGCATTTGGCGCACTGATCAAGGCCTTTCCGGTAACGCTGACCGGGCTGCGGGGATTTAATGAAGCGATCATTACGCAGGGAGGTGTGGCGGTAAAGGAAATCAATCCTTCCACGATGGAATCCAAAAAGGTCCGGGGACTTTATTTTGCAGGTGAGGTGTTGGACCTGGATGCGCTGACAGGTGGCTTTAATCTGCAGATTGCATGGTCGACAGCCTATGCAGCAGGAATGCATGCCGCTGTGATGGAAGCGTGAAAATCATTCAAGTAGTAAAAGGGGGAGAGAGTATGGGATATAATATAGCGATTGATGGCCCGTCCGGAGCCGGAAAAAGCACGATTGCAAAGCAGGTGGCAAAGGAGCTGGGATTTATTTATGTAGATACCGGTGCACTGTATCGTGCCATGGCAGTGCATTTCCTGAAGCAGGGACTGACAGCAGAACAGCCGGAGAAGATTATCCCGGCCTGCCAGAGCGCGGAGATAACTATTGTTTACGAGAACGGAAAGCAGCAGGTGATTCTGAACGGGGAAAATGTAACAGGAATGCTTCGGGAGGAAGCAGTAGGGAATATGGCTTCCCGTACGTCAGCAATTCCGGAAGTCAGAGCGAAGCTTCTTAATCTGCAGCGGGAGATGGCGAAGAAGCAGAACGTGGTCATGGATGGACGTGACATCGGAACCAATGTGCTGCCGGATGCGAAGGTTAAGATTTACCTGACAGCCAGTGTGGAAACCAGAGCTGCCCGCAGGTACAATGAGCTTGTGGAAAAGGGAGTTGCCTGTGATTATGAAACGATTGCAAAGGATATCGAAGAACGGGACAGGCGTGATATGACTCGTGAAATGGCACCGCTTAAGCAGGCAGAGGATGCTGTATATGTAGATTCTTCTGATATGACAATCGATGAAGTAACAGCGAAGATTAAAAGTCTGGTAGAGCAGGAGGAAGCTTAGATGGAAGTGATCACTGCAAAGACGGCCGGCTTCTGTCCGGGTGTCAGACGGGCTGTAGAAATTGTCTATGAGCAGGCTGAAAAGAATCGGAACAGGCAGATCTATACGTATGGCCCGATTATCCACAATGATATTGTGGTAAAGGATCTGGAGGAAAAGGGGGTAAAGGTTCTGCATTCGGAAGAAGAGCTGGAAGCGTTGTCAGAAGGGATTGTGATCATTCGCTCCCACGGTGTTCCGAAAAGAATCTGCGACAGACTGGAACAAAAGGGTCTTACCTGTGTGGATGCGACCTGCGGTTTTGTCAAAAAGATCCACAATATTGTTCAGAAGGAAAGCCGGAAGGGAAAAGAGATCATCATTATCGGTAATGCAGCCCATCCGGAAGTAGAAGGGATCAAAGGCTGGGTCGAAGGGAAGGTAACGATTCTGGAATCTGCAGAGGAGGCAAAAGAGTTCCGGACAGAACCGGATGCGGAAATCTGTATTGTCTCACAGACGACATTTAATTACAATAAATTTAAAGATATAGTTGAAATTATTGAAAAAATAGGGTATCATATAAGTGTTTTAAATACGATTTGTAATGCGACAAAAGAGCGTCAGGATGAGGCACAGCGCATTGCAGGGCAGGTCGATGCGATGATTGTCATAGGTGACAAAAAGAGTTCGAATACCCAGAAATTATTTGAAATATCTAAAAAAGCATGTAACAATACGTACTATATTCAGACACTTGACGATTTGAATTTGAATCAATTAGGGTCCGCGGAAAGAGTAGGTATTACAGCAGGGGCATCCACGCCCAATAAAATAATTGAGGAGGTTCAAAAAATGTCAGATTTAACTTTTGAACAGATGTTGGAAGAGTCTTTCAAGACAATACATAATGGAGAGGTGGTTGACGGAGTCGTTATCGATGTAAAGCCGGATGAGATCATTCTGAATATCGGCTACAAAGCTGACGGCATTATCACTCGCAGTGAATATACAAACGAAGCAAACGCTGACCTGACAACCATGGTATCCGTTGGTGATCCAATGACTGTAAAAGTACTGAAAGTCAATGATGGAGAAGGACAGGTTCTCTTAACATACAAGAGACTGGCCGCGGAAAAAGGAAATGAAAGGTTACGAGAAGCATTCGAGAATAAAGAAGTGCTGA
>DNJM01000165.1:6894-11820 GCA_003489085.1 Lachnospiraceae bacterium | reverse complement strand
GATCCGCTTCAGCGTCGGTATCGAAAATGCAGAAGATATCATTGCAGATCTGGAGCAGGCATTACAGTAATATATATATGAAGCGAAAATTCCTTATGATGCAGGAGTTTTCGCTTTATGTTTTTTATGTGTGCATACGCGAACTTCCCACCCGATATAGAAATTGCGAATAAATACTATTTTTTAAGAACAACTACTGTTATAATTAAGAGAAATTTTCGATTTGCTGCCTGACATCGGTGCTATAATACAATACAACATATGGAAATACCAAGGAACAACAGGGAGGAAGCAGATGCGGAAGAAATACAGAGAAGAAAAGGAATGGCTGGATGCAGATATGGAAGAGGAGGACAGAATTCCTACCACCCGATATCAGCCGGATTATAGAGAAGGACTGACACAGGACCAGGTACAGGAGCATAAGCTGCATGGCTGGACGAATAAAGCAGTGGAGCCGCCTTCCAAATCCGTAAAAGAAATTATACACGATAATGTTTTCACCTATTTTAATCTGATTTTTTTGATACTGGCCGTTTTATTGTGTGTGGCAGGTTCTTTCCGTAATCTGACATTTCTGCCGGTGATTTTTCTGAATACCATGATCGGTATCATACAGGAAATTCGTGCAAAAAATGTGTTGGATAGAATGAATATGCTGAATGCACCGCGGGCCATGGTAGTTCGGGATGGAAAAGTAAGGACGATTGATGCAGAAGAGCTTGTGTTGGATGATATTGTCCTTTTTAAAGCCGGTGGACAGGTCTGCGCGGATGCTGTGGTCTGTGACGGCGAAGTCCGAGTAAATGAATCGCTTTTGACCGGCGAATCCGATGAGATTGTCAAAAAGGAAGGGGATCATCTGATGTCCGGAAGCTACATTGTATCCGGAGAATGCTATGGCAGACTGGAACGGATCGGAGCAGATTCCTATATTTCCCAGCTGACTTTGCAGGCGAAAGAAATGCCGGAGGGCGAACAGTCGGAAATGATCCGCTCTTTAAATAAATTGGTAAAAAGCGTGGGAATTATTATTATTCCAATCGGCATTCTGCTTTTTGGACAGGCATTCTTTTTCCAGAAGGAAGGCCTTCGCAGCAGTATTATTTCTATGGTAGCCGCTGTGATCGGAATGATCCCCGAAGGTCTGTATCTGCTTGCCAGTGTGGCAATGGCAGTGAGTTCTATGCGGCTTGCCAAGAAGAAAGTTCTGCTGCATGACATGAAGTGTATAGAGACTCTGGCGCGGGTCAATGTTCTCTGCGTAGACAAAACAGGAACCATTACGGAAAATGTCATCAAGGTACAGGAAGTTGTACCCACAGAACATTATGATGCGGAAAATATGGCACCGCTGATGGAGTTGATCAGTGATTTTACAGCAGCCATGAGCCAGGATAATAATACCATGAAGGCCATGAAAGAGTATTTTTGTCAGAAAAGTAAAAAGAAGCCTTCTGCCAGAATCGGTTTTTCATCCGCACTGAAATACAGCAGTGTTACATTTGAAGAGGAAAGCTATATACTAGGGGCTCCGGAATTCGTATTGTTGGATACTTATGAGGAATATGCGGATAAAATTGCGGAATATGCATCGAAAGGAATGCGGGTGCTGGTATTTGGAACGGCGCAGGAACAGCCGGAGGCCGCTCCCTTAAAAGAAGCAATTACACCTCTTTGCTTTATTTTGATGGCCAATCCGGTTCGGAAAGAGGCAAAGGAGACATTCCGGTACTTTGCCGAACAAGGAGTAGAGATCAAAGTGATTTCCGGGGATAATCCATTGACGGTATCCGAGGCAGCTTTGCAGGCCGGGATTGAGGGAGCGGATCAGTATATTGATGCAGCCTTATTGGAAACAGAAGAGGAGATTCGTACTGCACTGCAGGAGAAGACTGTATTTGGAAGAGTAACGCCGGCGCAGAAGAGACTTTTTGTACAGCTTTTAAAAGAAGAAGGAAACACGGTAGCCATGACAGGAGATGGAGTGAATGATATTCTGGCCCTGAAGGATGCGGACTGCAGTATTGCGATGGCATCCGGCAGTGAAGCGGCTGCGCAGGCATCACAGCTGGTGCTCCTGGAATCCGATTTTTCGAAAATGCCGCAGGTTGTACAGGAAGGAAGACGAGTGGTCAATAATATCCAGCGTTCTGCCAGTCTGTTCCTGGTAAAAAATATATTTTCCTTCCTGCTGTCACTATTCTCCGTTATCTTTATGATTACCTATCCTCTGGAACCATCTCAGGTTTCTCTGATCAGTATGTTTACGATCGGTATTCCGGCCTTTTTCCTGGCGCTGGAGCCGAATCACAATCTGATTCAGGGACATTTCCTGACAAATGTTCTGCTAAAAGCACTGCCGGCCGGTCTGACGGATGTGATTGCGGTCGGTGCGCTGGTCGTATTTGGACAGACCTTTGGAGTGAATGATACAGATATTTCTACAGCAGCTACCATGCTGCTGGCATTTGTCGGATTTATGATTCTATGCAGAATCAGTGCACCGATGAATCCGCTTCGGATTACAGTAATCTGCGGATGCATCGCCGGACTTTTGTTTTGCAGTATCTTCCTGCATCAGTTATTTGCCATTACCGGAATGTCAGGCGAATGTATCATGCTGTTTACAGTATTTTTCATTGCAACAGAACCGGTACTCAGATATCTGACAATCATCGTTGAGAAAATCAGCGGCTTCCGGCAAAGGCATAGGCAGAAGAAGGCAGAGAATTGATCCGTTATTCTTTATTGACTGCATGATTCATCGGCTCTTCTGTGCAGCAGTCCGAAAATATATGCAGTAGCAAGCCGTTTCTCCTCCAGAGACAGATCATCATATAAAGACAGAAGCTCCTTTTGCTGTTCATTTAACTGAATCGGGCTGCTTTCGTCGGAGAAGAAATCAGCGAGGGAGATACCGAAGCCATTACAGATCTTCTGGAGTGTCGGAATGGTAGGAATGTTGGCACGATGGATCATATTATTCAGTGTGGAATAAGGAATTCCGGATTCCTTTGCCAGCTTATAATACGTCCAGTTACGCCTCTTACATAGTGTAGTGATATGTTGAATAACATCCGTGTCCCGCATATGCTATACCTCATTTCTGTTATAGGATTCATACTGATTTATATTGTAGTGGCTGATAATAAATCTCATAGATGTTAATAGGGAGCATAATAATAGAACTCAAAAGAGACATACTGCTTCTAGTATTTGAAAAAAGAAGCCTTTTATGCTAGAATGAAGCAGAAATACAGAATATACAGGAGTTTACTGGATATGGAATCATCACATAAAGGTGAGAAAACAAAATATCGGCTGGCAGATGCGATGAAGCAGTGTATGAAAATAAAACCGGTGGATAAGATCACTGTGCAGAATATAGTCGATGAATGCGATATGACGAGGCAGACTTTTTATAGAAATTTTAAGGACAAATACGACCTGATTAACTGGTATTTTGACAAACTGGTTCTGCAGTCTTTTGCTCAGATTGGTGTGGATAAAACGGTTTGTCAGAGTCTCGAAGAAAAATTTCTGTTCATTCAAAAGGAAAGAGTTTTTTTTACAGAAGCATTCCGGTCGGATGATAGAAATTCTTTAAAAGAACATGATTTTGAATTGATCCGGGATTTTTATACAGAGCTGATTACCAGGAAACGCTTAAAACCATTGGAGGAAGAAATCTGTTTTCAGCTGGAGCTCTATTGCCGCGGATCTGTCTTTATGACGGTAAAGTGGGTGCTGTCCGGGATGAAGCAGACACCGGAAGAAATGTCCCGGCTTTTGACGGAGGCGATGCCGGAAATGCGATCCTGCTTCCGACAATCATGGAGTACAACGCAGATGCAACCGGAGAAAAATATCGTGATATTGCAAGAGCCATGGGCGTAGAAGGCACAGAGACGATGAGCCAGGAGGAATATAGAAAAGCTGCAGTGGATGCTGTAAAGAAGCTTTCTCAGGATGTAGGAATTCCGGCCGATCTGAAACAGATTGTAAAGGAAGAGGATGTACAGTTCCTGGCAGAGTCTGCAGTAGCGGATGCATGTGCACCGGGCAATCCGAAGGATGCAGGTCTGGAGGATATCATTGCATTGTATAAGGCGTTAATGTAAGAAGCAGATAATAGAAACATACATAGCAAGAGAGCAAAATGTAAAGAGCGGAAAGCAGTGGATCAGACTGGTCTCCGTTCTTTTTGAATTTGCAGGATTCCTTGCTTTCAAGATTGAAGCGTGGAAATATACCTCCCTTTATGATAGTATAAGAAAAGAAATTCTTTTATCTATCAGGAGGACCGCAGATGAAAAGCACATTTGAAATCAAAGAACAGTTTTATCTGAATCAGAAGCCGTTCAAAATCATTTCCGGAAGTATCCATTATATGCGTGTGGTTCCGGAATATTGGAGAGACAGGCTTGAGAAGCTGAAGGCCATGGGATGCAATACAGTAGAGACATTTATTCCCTGGAATTTTCATGAACCAGGAGAGGGAGAGTTTTGCTTTGATGGATGGCATGACATCAGAAAATTCATTGAAACAGCCGATGAAGTAGGCCTATATGTGATCATACGGGCGAATCCCTATGCCTGCGGTGAGTGGGAATTCGGAGGCTTCCCGTTTTGGCTGCTGACCAAAGAAGGAATCCGGCTCCGTACCAGTAATGCGGTGTATCTGGACTATGTAGAAAGGTATTATCGCGCTTTACTGCCGATTCTGGTACCGCTTCAGATTACCCATGGAGGACCGATCCTGATGATGCAGATCGAAAATGAATACGGTTCCTATGGAAATGATAAAATCTATCTTCGGGCTCTTCGGGATTTGATGACAAAATATGGAATTGACGTTCCCTTTTTCACTTCTGACTGGCCGGATCCTCTGACGCTTGGGTGTGGAACGCTGGAGGGAGTATT
>DNJM01000165.1:6570-6700 GCA_003489085.1 Lachnospiraceae bacterium | reverse complement strand
GTGTGGAACGCTGGAGGGAGTATTTCCGACGGTCAACTATGGATCTGATACGGAAAAGAAATTCACCATTCTGGAACAGTTCATGCAGGAGCATGGATATGGGAAAATGCCTCTGATGTGCATGGAATTC
>DNJM01000165.1:3513-6335 GCA_003489085.1 Lachnospiraceae bacterium | reverse complement strand
CTCTGATGTGCATGGAATTCTGGGCCGGCTGGTTCGATTACTGGGGCTGTGGAAAGCATAATCATTCTGACTGTGATAGGAATGCAAGGGAACTGGATCAGATCCTCTCCCGGGGCAGTGTCAATCTGTACATGTTTCATGGCGGTACTAATTTTGGATTTATGAACGGAAGCAATGATACGGACCGGCTTCTTCCTGATGTTACTTCCTATGATTATGATGCACCGCTTACGGAGGATGGTCAGATAACGGAAAAGTACAGAATCTTCCAGAGGATCATTTCCAAATACACACAGATAGAAGAAGTAACATTTTCTACAAAGATTCAGAGAAAGTCCTATGGAAGAGCAGCGGTAAAGGACAGGGTTTCCTTATTTGAAATATTGGATGAGATCAGTCAGAAAACCCATAGCGCTTATCCGGTCTCGATGGAAGAAGTGGGGCAGGATTATGGATACATATTATATCGGACCCGGTTGAGCGGAAGGACAGAGTACCGTGATTTCCGGCTGCTTCATACACGGGACCGTGCACAGATATTCGAAGATGGAAGGCAGATTGGTGTCTATTATGACCGTGAACTGGATGCATCCCACGAGCTTCAGCTGCAGTGTAGGGATGCTTGCCTGGATATTTTGGTAGAAAATATGGGGCGGGTAAATTATGGCCCGCATCTGGAAGAGCAGAGAAAGGGTATCTCAGGAGGTGTCTGGCTGGATGAATTCTTCCAGTCGGATTGGGAGATATATCCGCTGCCCTTGAAGCACATGGAACAAATCAACTTTTCAAAGCCGTATCAGGAAGGAACACCGGCTTTCTACCGTTTTGAGCTTTCGGCGGCAGAAACAGCAGATACCTTCCTGGATCTTACAGGATTTGGAAAGGGCTGTGTGTTTGTCAATGGATTCCCACTGGGACGTTATTGGGATATTGGTCCGCAGAAGCGTCTGTATGTGCCTGGCCCGCTTTTAAAGGAAGGACAAAATGAAATTATTGTATTTGAAACAGAAGGACGCGCCGCCGGATGGATTACCTTTTGGGATGAGCCGGATCTGGGTGAGAAAAAATAGAATCAGAAAGTAGAGAAGTAAATGCAGAGATCCTGGTATATTTCTGAGGCAGGCTTATTAGAATAGTAATAATAGTAGTATAGAGGTTACGATATGAAATGGATTTCTGCTATTCTTATGAGTGCCGTACTTTGTATTTCCGGATTATCGGCTTCCGCTCTGCGGTCGGTGACGGAATGGCCTGACAGAGTATATGCGGAGGAGAACGGACAGGAGGCGGAACAGGAACAGCCGACAGAACAGCAGTCGGATGGAGAAACGGCAGAGACGCCGATGATGGTTTTGAGTGCACCCTCTGCTATATTGATGGAGGTGTCTACAGGACAGATTGTTTACGAACAGGAGAGCCATCAAAAACTGCCGCCTGCCAGTGTAACAAAGGTTATGACCCTGCTTTTGATTTTCGATGCTATTGACAGTGGGAAGCTTTCGCTGGAAGACACGGTAACCACATCCGAATATGCGGCATCAATGGGAGGGTCACAGGTTTTCCTGGAAGCCGGAGAGACACAGACGGTAGATACAATGATCAAGTGTATTGCCGTTGCCAGTGCCAATGATGCCTGTGTGGCTATGGCAGAGCAGATTGCAGGAAGTGAAGAAGAGTTCGTCCGGATGATGAATGAACGCGCGCAGGGACTTGGAATGCAGGATACCTGCTTTAAAAACTGCAATGGGCTGGATACAGACGGACATGAGACAACGGCATACGATATTGCACTTATGTCCAGAGAACTGATTACAAAATATCCGCAAATTCATGAGTATTCGATGATCTGGATGGAAAATATTACTCATACAACTAAGAAAGGCACATCAGAATTCGGGCTGACGAATACCAATAAACTGATCCGTCAGTACCAGTATGCAACAGGACTGAAAACCGGATCTACCAGCAAGGCAAGGTTCTGCGTTTCCGCGACGGCAAAAAAGGATGATCTGGAGTTAATTGCTGTGGTCATGGCAGCTCCGGATTCGAAAGCCAGAGTAAAGGATGCTATCACCATGTTTCAATACGGTTTTGGGAAATGTACGAAATATGTAGATACGGATGGTCTGCAAAACGCTGTTTCCATTAAGGTCAGCGGCGGAAAAGAGGAAGCTGTGGCAGGAGAAGTAACGGAACCGTTCTGCTATGTCGATACCTCAGGAAAGGATGTCAGCCGGATGGAGAAAAAGCTGGTGTTAAAGGAAAAGGTAAAAGCACCAGTCAAAAAAGGGGATACACTGGGGTGCATTACATATTCCCTGGAAGGAACAGTAATCGGAGAGGTACCGGTGACAGCAAAGAAGAGTGTTCAGAAAATGAATTACGCAGAGGCTCTTAAGCGGGCAGCAAAGGCGTTGCTTGCTGTTTGAAGTGAATAAGCTGTTAAATTGTGAATGGTTATGATAGAATAAGAAAAGCATTATGACGAAAGAAGAAGGGGCAGAAGAATGAAATCAACATTGCAGGAAAAACGCATTTTTTTATTCGATATTGACGGAACACTGGCGGTAGATACGACTCTGCTGAAGGGCTCCCGGGAGCTGCTTGCCTATATCCGGAGCATCGGCGGCAAAGCTTTTTATATTACCAATAATTCTGCGAAAAGCCGGAGTGATTATGTACGTCAGTTCCGGGAACGATGGGAGCTTGAAACAACAGAAGAGCAATTCGTAACAGCCTCCTATGCGACTGTTCTGTATCTGACGGAGCATTACCGGGAACAGAAGCTGTTTGTTATGGGAACGGCTTCTTTTTGCCGGGAG
>DNJM01000165.1:1379-3238 GCA_003489085.1 Lachnospiraceae bacterium | reverse complement strand
CGGCTTCTTTTTGCCGGGAGTTAAAAAAGGCCGGACTGCATGTAACGGAAAGATATGAGCCGGATGCGGCAGCAGTGGTGGTGGGGTTTGATCAGGAACTGACCTACCAGAAGCTGAAGGATGCCTGTCGGCTGTTATTTGATCCGAAGGTAGACTTTATTGCAACCAATCCGGATCTGCGCTGCCCGGCTTCCTTCGGTTTTATTCCGGACTGCGGAAGCATTTGCCGGATGCTCTCGAGTACAATAGACCGGATCCCTTATTATGTTGGAAAACCGAATCCGATTGTGGTGGAGCTGTGCCTGAAATCGGCAGGTGGATTTCCGGAAGAGGTGCTGGTAGTGGGTGATCGTTTGTATACAGATATTGCCTGCGGTATCAGAGCCGGTGTGGATACGGCTGTGGTATTCACCGGAGAAGCGGCTCCGGAAGATATG
This sequence comes from Lachnospiraceae bacterium, assembly GCA_003489085.1. Classification (GTDB taxonomy): domain Bacteria; phylum Bacillota; class Clostridia; order Lachnospirales; family Lachnospiraceae; genus DNJM01. Next base: position 2,801 of record DNJM01000165.1, on the reverse strand, counting down.
AAAGCAACCGATTATCCGGCTGATTTTGCCTTTCCGTCCGTGTATGAGCTGTATCAAAGAATAAAAGGAGAAAGCCTATGATCTGGAAAAAACTGCTCACCTTCTGTGCTGTCGGTATGGCTGCTTTTCTGGCGGAAAATGCAAGAGAGCTGAGAACCTTCATTGTTACCCGGTATACGATCAGCCCGCCAAAGCTGAAGGGCCTGAAAAAGGACAGAACGATCGTATTTTTAAGTGATCTGCATAACCGGGAATACGGAGTGAAAAATGATGAACTGCTTAAAGCCATTCGTAAAGAACAGCCGGATCTGATCCTGGTTGGCGGCGATATGCTGGTGGGGAAAGCGGATGTTTCCTGGCAGCCGGCAGCAGATTTTATGGTACAGCTTCCGGAAATTGCCCCGGTTTACTGTGCTAATGGAAATCATGAGCAGCGCATGAAGGAACGGCCGGATATTTATCAAACGGCATATCGCAGATATCAGAAGGAACTTATGGAGGCAGGAATCCGGTTCCTGGAAAATGATTCTGTTTTTATGAACTGGGATGACTGTCGGATTCAGCTTTCCGGTCTGGAAATTCCGTCCATCTATTATGAAAAGTTTGCGAGAGGAAAACTGGAGAAAGAAGCCGTTGTCAAAAAATTAGGGAATCCGGAACCGAGTACATATCAGATCCTTTTAGCGCACAATCCTGTATTTTTCGATGCGTATCGGGAATGGGGCGCGGATCTGGTGCTTTCCGGGCACCTGCATGGAGGCATCATCCGGATTCCGGGCTGGAGAGGGCTGATTACCCCGCAGGCCGGATTATTTCCAAAATATTCCGGAGAATTAACAGAGAAAAATGGTTCCTATATTGCCGTCAGCAAGGGAATGGGAACGCATACGGTGAATATCCGCTTTTGCAATCCGGCGGAATTGGTGGTACTAAAGTTAAGGGGGACGGCAGATACAAGATGAGATATGAGGAGCAAATGTTTCGGGTACTGAAAGAATATTTTGGCTATGATGCGTTCCGGCCGGGGCAGGAAGAGCTGATAAGGAGTATACTGGAGGGCAGGGATGTGCTTGGCATTCTGCCGACCGGAGCCGGAAAGTCTCTGTGCTATCAGATTCCGGCTTTGATTCTTCCGGGAATTACCCTCGTAATTTCACCGCTGATTTCTCTGATGAAGGATCAGGTATCCACATTGAATCAGGTGGGAATCCATGCTGCATTTCTGAACAGCTCTCTTACCAGAGGGCAGTATCTGAAGGCACTGGGACTGGCAAAGGAAGGACGGTATAAGATCATATATGTGGCGCCGGAGCGGCTCCTGACGGAGGAATTCCAGTGCTTTGCCAGGCAGGCAAGGATCAGTCTGCTGGCTGTGGATGAGGCTCATTGTGTATCACAGTGGGGACAGGATTTCCGCCCCAG
>DNJM01000165.1:747-1104 GCA_003489085.1 Lachnospiraceae bacterium | reverse complement strand
GGATTTCCGCCCCAGCTATCTGAAGATTCTGGAGTTTGTGGAAGCCTTGCCTGTGCGTCCGGTGGTGGGTGCCTTTACAGCTACGGCCACAAAGGAGGTTCGGGAGGATATGCTCGATATCCTGATGCTGCAGGAGCCGAAGGTGGTAACGACGGGATATGACAGGCCGAATCTGTTTTTAGGGGTGCAGACACCGAAGAATAAATATGCAGCCGCAAAAGCCTTTCTGGCAGAGCATCCGGAACAATCTGGCATTATCTACTGCCTGACGAGAAAGCTGGTAGAGGAGGTCTGTGACAGGCTGGCTGCGGAGGGGTATTCCGTTACCCGCTATCATGCAGGACTTGCAGATGCGGA
>DNJM01000165.1:0-411 GCA_003489085.1 Lachnospiraceae bacterium | reverse complement strand
CGGCAACAGAATCAGGAGGACTTTATCTATGACCGCAGACAGATCATGGTAGCAACAAATGCATTTGGCATGGGAATTGATAAGTCCAATGTGCGCTTCGTCTTACACTACAATATGCCGAAGAACCTGGAATCCTATTATCAGGAGGTTGGAAGGTGCGCAAGAGATGGTGAGCCGGGAGACTGTATGCTGCTTTATGGTGGGCAGGATGTTGTGACAAATCAGCTTTTTATTGAGAACAATCAGGAAAACCAGGAGCTGGATGACTTTACCAGACAGCTTGTGATGGATCGGGATCGAGAACGTCTGAAGAAGATGACGTATTACTGCTTTACCAGTGACTGCCTGCGGGATTATATCCTGAGATATTTCGGAGAATACAAAGAGAACTACTGCGGAAACTGTACTAAC
>DNJM01000021.1:1286-4842 GCA_003489085.1 Lachnospiraceae bacterium | reverse complement strand
AGCATTTTCCGCACAGAAATACAAGTATCATTTTCACAGATTTCTTCTGTCGTGTAATCCGTCTGAAAAATTCACATCAGACCGCAGAACTGCTCTGCAACTGTTTTTCCATCATCCCATTACACAGGCACCCATCATTCACCGGAGGTCCGTCCATCCCTTCGATCTTAAGGATTTTCGTACTTTTTTGCTCTTATCCCATGGCCCTCTCACTCCCGAATACCTTCTGCCTCTTTTAACAGCAGAAGGTCTGATTCTTTCAGATACAGACAGTCGGGTATGGCATCCCTGCCATACACCCAATTGTATTTCGATACCTTCCAGTCGATCCTTCCGGTCACATCCGGAGCCGTTTGAAATGAAATATTGTATTCAAATAAATCTTCGGTCACTACCGGCTTCCATATCGGAAAGCAAAGCTTCTCGTTCTGCGCGGTCTTCCGTATACTGAACTCATGCGCCCGGATGGCCACCGCACAAGCACCCTGCGCTTTTACCGGAAGAGACAGCCTCCATTCCTCTGCATACAGAGTTCCGTCCGGCTGTTCTTCTACCAGTACGATATTTTTGCATCCGGTCAGCCGGGCCACTGCAGTATTCTCCGGATTTTCAAATACGCTTTTGGTCGGTCCCTGCCTGACGATCCGGCCATTTTCCAGTACCAACAGTTCTTCACTCATCCGATATACCTCGTCCCGGTTGTGCGATACCATAATGACGATGCCTGGATATTCCTTTAGCAACTCCATCAGTTCTCTCTGCAGCTTATCCCGCAGATACACATCCAGCGCCGAAAAAGGCTCATCCAGCAGAATCACTTCCGGTTCGTATGCCAGAATCCTGGCCAGCGCCACTCTTTGCTGCTGCCCCCCGGAAAGCTCACCCGGAAGCCTCTTTTCCAGGCCCTGCAGCTGAAAATGCTCTATCATCCGCGCCACCCGCTCCTTCCGGTCCGCTTTCTTTCCGGTAAGACCTGCTTCAATATTCTGCTCCACCGTCATTGTCGGAAACAGGGCGTAATTCTGAAACAGATAGCCCACCTTCCGCACCTGCGGTTTTAAGCAGATCTTTGCTTCGGTATCCAGAAGACTTTTCCCATTCACGACGATTCGTCCCCGATCCGGCTGTTCAATCCCTGCTATGCTCTTCAGCGTCAGACTTTTCCCACAGCCGGAACCGCCCAGAATACCGATCCGACGGCTGTCGCTTTCAAATGCAATATCAAGCTGAAATGCTCCCAGATCCTTCCGGATCCTGACTTCCATCGCCATCCTTTTCCCTCCTGCTCTGCTCCTTTTTCTCTACCAGCGCTTTATATTCTTCATCCTTTTTCCCAGCATAAGGTTCATCACAAAGACGATTCCAAATGCAATCATCATGACGATCCCGACCCAGACACCGGCTGTCAGATAATCTCCGTCCTGGATGACCATGGCGATCTTCTGCGAGATCGTTCCCGTCTTTCCGGGAATATTACCCGCCAGCATCGAGGTTGCCCCATATTCTCCCAATGCTCTGGCAAAGGTCAGGATCGTTCCTGCCGCTACGCCTGGCCCTGCTGTCGGCAGCACCACCTTCCAGAAGATTTTCCATTCCGGCATTCCCAGGGTACGAGCCGCATAGACCAGGTTCGCATCGATCTGTTCAAAAGCCGCCCGGGCATTCCGATACATGAGTGGAAAGGCAATTACCGTGGCTGCGATAACGCAGCCTGCCCAGGACTGTACCACCTTGATATCAAAGGTTCCATAGAGCCAGCTTCCCACCGGTCTTCTGGTACTGAACAGCAGAAGCAGGAAAAAACCGGCTACGGTCGGCGGCAGTACCATGGGGAGGGTCAGAATCCCATCGAGCACTGCCTTTCGCTTCGGCCCTGCCTTCACAGTCTTTCTGGCTGCATAAATTCCCAGAAAGAAAGAAAAAAATGTCGCTACGATTCCTGTTTTCAATGAAATCACCAACGGACTCCAGTCCAATTGCATCAGGATCTCCTTTACCTCTCCCATACCACATCCGCTCCATCTGTACTATTCTACATTTGTATCAAAATAATAGCTTTCAAATACTTCCTTTGCTTCATCGGAAAGTACATATGCCAGAAATTCTTCCGCCGCTTTTGTCTGTGCAGCATCGGCTTCCTTATTCTCTACCAGACAGATCGGATAGATAACATTTCCGGTCAGATCATAGCTTACCTGTTCCAGAATCTCTACTTTATCCTCATATCCGTAGGTATCCGAATAATATGTGGTTCCAACTTCACAGGAACCTTCCGTAACAGCAATCAGTACTTTGCTGACATTGTCCTGCTCGCTGATTTCTACGCCGCCAAGTGCCTCGGAAACTTCCTGCGTTGTGATCTTGGAAACATCCTCTGTTTCTCCCAGAATGCCGAGATTTACCAGGGCCTGACGGGTATATTTCCCAACCGGTACGCTGCCGCCTGCCAGAGCAATGCTGCCTGCATTCTTCAGGTCTGCAAGACCTGTCACGCTGGTGCCGCTGTCCTTTAAGGTCAGCACTACCACCTGATTATTTACCACGTTGCTTCTGGAACCCTCAACTACCAGTCCATCTTCTTCCAGCTGATCCATCTGTTTCTGTGCAGCTGAGAAGAAGATATCACACTCATAGCCTTCCTCAATCTGTGTTAAAAGTGTGCCTGAACTGTCTGCGTTATAGGTAATCTTCACTTCCGGATGCGCCTCCTGATATCGTTCTGCCAGATCCGTCATAACGGTATTCAGACTGGCTGCGATAAATACCTGGATCTCTACCTCTTCTGCGGCATCCTCCTTCTGTTCCTCGGTTTCACTCTTCGCGGTTTCTTCCTTCTCTTCTGTCTTGTTTCCTGCACATGCTGTGAGACCTGCTGCCAGACACAGGGCAAGACCCGCCGCCAGCCATTTCTTCATGTACTTTTTCATCATTTTCTTTTTTCTTCTTAACTTCTCCTTAACTTCTTTACGACAAACTTTTTATTACAAACGACAGTGTACTGCACTCCGGTTTGCATCTATCTGGCACACTCTCCCTCTGTTCCCCGGAGAATGCCCAGTCCGTGAGAGAGCTCCGGCAGAATAAATTCCAATGACTCCCGTACAGCTTTCGGGCTGCCCGGCAGATTCACAATCAAGGTTTTCTTCCGGATACCGGATTCCGCACGGCTTAACATGGCCCTTTTGGTAATTGTCATAGAATATCCACGGATCGCCTCTGCGATCCCCCTTGCCATCCGATCACAGACGGCAATCGTAGCCTCCGGCGTAATGTCCCTTCTGGAGAATCCAGTTCCGCCGGTCGTCAGAATCAGGTTGACCTGCCGCTGGTCACTCAACCGCATCAGCTGACGCATCAATCCTTCCTTCTCATCCGGAAGAAGCAGTGTTTCTACCACCTGGTAACCCGCTTCCTCCAGCATTTCCCGGATCAGAGGGCCGCTCCTGTCTTCCCGCTCACCTGCAAATCCTTTATCGCTTAAAGTAATCACAGCTGCCGTATAGGGACGATCCGCTTCCGGCCAAATTGCTTCTATCCGGTCTCCTTTTTTGATTCA
>DNJM01000021.1:0-1013 GCA_003489085.1 Lachnospiraceae bacterium | reverse complement strand
CTTTTTTGATATGACCTCCCTGAAGTACCTGTGCAAATACGCCTTCTCTTGGCATGATGCAGTCTCCCATTTTCTTAAAAATCTCGCAGTGACTATGGCACTCCTTACCGATCTGCGTCATTTCCAGCAGCACATCACCGATCTGGAACCTGGTTCCCACCGGAAGCGTCCGCAGATCATATCCCTCCACAATCAGATTCTCTCCAAAAGCTCCGAAATCAATTTCTGCTCCCCTGGCACGGAATGCTTCGATTTTTTCAAACGAAAGCAGGCTGATCTGCCGGTGCCATTTGCCTCCGTGAGCATCGCCCACGATGCCCCAGTCTACCTGAATCTCCGCTTCCGGAATCTCTGTCTTCTGTGTTCCTCTCTCTCTGCTGATACAGATCGCTTTGATCTCTCCCATATCTTATCCTCCTATTTTTGCCATTTCCTGCTGCTCGGTAATCTGATTCCAGTTTTCAAAAGTATGCCCGGACGGTTTCTTTGCTATCGCCTGTATCAGCAAATGTCTGACTTCTTCCCGCTCTCCTCTGCGCACTGCTTCTCTGACCGAAGTTCCTTCCGCGAAGCACAGACAAGGCTTTAACTGTCCGGTTGAAGTCAGTCGAATCCGGTTGCATTGGCCGCAGAACTTTCCATGAATAGCGCTGATACAGCCAATGCTTCCGGCAAATCCCGGAATCCGATAATATACTGCCGGACCATTTCCATGCACCTGCAGATCCGCCTCCAGCTCTCCATACTGCTGCCGGATCTGTTCCAGCAGTTGAGTATTTGCTATCGTCTCATAACGCTTCCCATAGCCAATCGGCATCATTTCGATAAACCGGACATCGATCTTCCGGTCTCTGGCAAGCTCCATGAGGCCCTTCCACTGCATCTCGTTTATCCCACGCTGCAGTACGGCATTGATCTTCAGCGGGATGCTATACTTCCGCACTTCTTCGATTCCTGCCAGCACATCCGTCAGAGAATCAAATCCGGTAATCTCTTTATACTGCTTTGCATCC
>DNJM01000155.1:4741-5116 GCA_003489085.1 Lachnospiraceae bacterium | reverse complement strand
GAAATGTACCGGGTCAGAAGCTCCTTACGGCAGCAGATTATGTGACGGAAATGAAGCTGGAAAAGCACCCGTTTTCAAGAGGAATAAAGGCGAGAGACGGCATCGAGAGATAGAAAAGATAAATCTTAAAAAAGCATGAACTATGTGACATCTGCCCCTAGAATATGCTATACTGTATGAGGATAAATCTTCAAGACGGAAGGGGAAGGAGAGATGGACATGGAGACGGCCATTAGGAGCTATGATGACGTTGACAGCTGGAATACAGTGATCTTTCTTTATAAAGCAGCATTAAAGGAAGTCGGAACGAAGCTGGAGATCCTGAATGATGAATTCCAGCATGTGCATCGCTACAATCCGATTGAACATATTAAA
>DNJM01000155.1:4062-4449 GCA_003489085.1 Lachnospiraceae bacterium | reverse complement strand
TACAATCCGATTGAACATATTAAAACCAGGATTAAAACACCTGAGAGTATTGTTAAGAAGCTGAAGCGGAACGGGCACGATACCTCCATCGAGAGTATGATCAAGTATGTCAATGATATTGCCGGCGTGCGGCTGATCTGTTCCTTTACATCGGATATCTATCGTCTGGCGGAGATGATCGGGAATCAGAGTGATCTGAAGGTACTTTCAATTAAGGACTATATCCGGAATCCGAAGGAGAGCGGATATAAGAGCTATCATATGCTGGTTTCCGTACCGATTTTTCTGTCGGACAGTGTAGTGGATACCAAAGTCGAGATCCAGATCCGAACGATTGCGATGGATTTTTGGGCCAGCTTGGAGCATAAGATCTATTACAAATTTGAA
>DNJM01000155.1:2032-3795 GCA_003489085.1 Lachnospiraceae bacterium | reverse complement strand
GGATTTTTGGGCGAGTCTTGAACACAAGATCTATTACAAATTTGAAGGAAATGCACCGGAATATATCAGCCGTGATCTGAAGGAATGTGCAGAAATGGTATCTGCACTGGATGAAAAGATGCTGTCGCTCAATGATGCCATTCAGGCCTGCTGGGAGCAGCAGGGGGCATTGGATGAGCCATCGGATCCGGAGGAAGCAGAGGAGCGGCGGATGCTCAGGAAAGAAGTGAATCCGTAAAAGCAAAGGGATCTGAAAGAGAAAAGTAATGCACATAAAAGCAGTTCTGGAAATTTTCCGGGACTGCTTTTTCTTATCCGGTACGGAAAATTTTAGTTGTCAATTCAGGATGAGGGTGCTAGAATGGTCTAAGAGTACTTTAGGAGGAAGCAAGAGAATGGAGAAATTAAGACATAATAAAATGGTCAGCCGCGTTGCCTGGGCAACGGCCGGCAGCCTGTTATTCGCTGCAGGGGTAAACATTATTATTCTGCCGTTGAAGCTGTATAACGGTACTTTTTTGGGTATTGCACAGCTGATCAGAACCTTTCTGGTGGACTATCTGCAGATTGAGGCACTTGCCGGAATCAATCTGGATGGTATCATTTTCTGGCTGTTAAACGTGCCGCTATTCTATCTGGCATGGACGGTTCTGGGAAAGAGCTTTTTCTTTCTTTCCGTGTATACGACAACCGTAGAAACACTTTTTATGACCTTTATCCCGATTCCGGCACAGCCGATTATCGACGACTATCTGACAGCCTGTATCATCGGCGGTCTGGTGGCAGGATTTGGAACCGGTCTGATTCTAAGAGGCGGAAGTTCAGGCGGAGGCCAGGATACCCTGGGTATGGTCTGTGCAAAGAAATGGCCGTCTTTTAGTGTAGGAAAGGTCAGCATCATCATGAATATTTTTGTATATGGAATCTGTCTGATGATATTTGATATCGAGATTACGGTATACTCCCTGATTTACGCGACTGTTATGGCGATGACCTGTGACCATGTGCATGTACAGAATATCAGTATGAGCGTTATGATTTTTACCAAAAAAGAAGGGGTAGAACAGGCGGTGATCAAGGAAATGCGCCGTGGTGTGACCGAATGGAATGGAAAAGGTTCCTATACCAAGGAGGATTCTAAGGTCTTCGTGGTCATGATTTCCAAGTATGAGCGGAATGAAATTACACGTATTGTTCATGAGATTGATCCGCATGCATTTATGATTTTTACAGAAGGTGCACAGGCGGTAGGTAATTTTGAAAAGCGACTGGCAGATTAAAGCCGGATGGAAAGAAGAGAACTCTGTTCTTTGTCAGACATGCATACTGACAAAAGGACAGAGTTTTTTACATAGATTTAACGAAAGCTATGTTGCAGCAGGCAAAAAAACAGGTTATACTGACAGAAAAGTACCGGAATGAGAAAAAGCAGCAGAAGGAGCAGGTAAAAGATGATTTATTGTGTAGAGGATGATAAAAATATCCGCGAGCTTGTGACGTATACACTGGCTACCACGGGGATGAAGGTGGTAGGACTGGAAGACGGAAAGCGCTTCTGGCAGGCTATGAAGACGGAAAGGCCGGAATTGATTCTTCTGGATATTATGCTTCCGGGAGAAGATGGGATGGAGATTTTAAAAAAGCTGAAGAGTAACTCTGCTACCCGGGATATACCGGTGATTATGGTTACGGCCAGAACATCGGAGTACGACAAGGTCATCGGACTGGATGGAGGAGCTGACGACTATATTACGAAACCCTTC
>DNJM01000155.1:1501-1738 GCA_003489085.1 Lachnospiraceae bacterium | reverse complement strand
GACGACTATATTACGAAACCCTTCGGTATGATGGAACTGGTATCCAGGATAAAAGCAGTGCTGCGCCGGATTGCACCGAAGGAAAAGAAAATCCTTACGGCAGGAGATGTTGTGATGGATATCGGGCAGCATAAGGTAATGGTCAGCGGGGAAGAAATCACGTTGACATTGAAGGAATTCGAACTGCTGGGGAAGCTTCTGGAAAATCGGAATATAGTGTTGACCAGGGATCAGCTT
>DNJM01000155.1:864-1163 GCA_003489085.1 Lachnospiraceae bacterium | reverse complement strand
AGTGTTGACCAGGGATCAGCTTCTGGCGGATATATGGGGATATGATTATATTGGAGAGACACGTACGGTGGATGTACATATCCGGACGCTCAGACAGAAGCTAAAGACATCCGGGGAACTGATTGAAACCGTACGGGGAGTCGGTTATCGGATAGGAGAACAGAATGAGACATAGAATACAGAGAAGCATGTCCGTTATCCTTGGAAGCACACTGCTTCTGACATTCGTTCTGATGACAGCGATGCTGTATCGGCAGACCCTAAATGATATGAAAGAAAAGGTACGGCAGGAAGCAGCG
>DNJM01000155.1:0-557 GCA_003489085.1 Lachnospiraceae bacterium | reverse complement strand
ATATAGAAACGGCGCTGAATATGACCGGTCAGGATGTACTGCAGGAGATCGGAGCATTTGCAGAGCCGAACCGTCTTACCTTGATTGCAAAAGATGGAACGGTTCTTTTTGACAGTGAAGGGGATGTGTCCAACTGGCAGAATCATGCGTCCAGACAAGAGGTCATTCAGGCAGAGCAAAATGGAGAAGGAGAGGCGCTCAGAAGATCAGACACCTTGGATCGGCAGACATATTATTATGCCAGACGTCTGAAGGATGGAAGTATTCTGAGAATTTCACAGACAACGGATACGGTACTGAGTACGGTAGTCAATCTGCTTCCTATGGTAGGACTGATTGCAGTGATTATGCTGACCTTTGCGTGGCTGCTGGGAAGATGGCAGACCCGGAAGCTGATTCAGCCGATCAATGAACTGGATCTGGAACATCCGATGGAGAAAGTGGTATATGATGAACTGCGCCCTCTGCTTAAGAGTATTGAGAATCAGAATCAGGAAAAAGAAAAAAATGAACGCATGCGGAAGGAATTTTCAGCGAATGTCTCCCATGAGCTGAAG
>DNJM01000225.1:3290-3480 GCA_003489085.1 Lachnospiraceae bacterium | reverse complement strand
AGAGGCGATTCACTGGTCCTGGGAATTCCTGACGGAGGTAGTCGGACTGGATCCGGAACGTCTGTATCCGTCCATATATGAGAACGATGATGAAGCGTTCCGTATCTGGAATGAAGAGATGGGAATTCCGGCAGAGAGAATCTTCCGTTTCGGCAAAGAGGATAACTTCTGGGAACATGGTTCAGGTCCG
>DNJM01000225.1:0-2984 GCA_003489085.1 Lachnospiraceae bacterium | reverse complement strand
TGGTTCAGGTCCGTGCGGTCCTTGTTCGGAAATCTATTATGACCGTGGGGAGAAGTACGGTTGTGGAAAACCAGGATGTACGGTAGGCTGTGACTGTGACCGCTATATGGAAATCTGGAATAATGTATTTACACAGTTTGATAATGATGGAGAGGGGCATTACAGTGAACTGGAGCAGAAAAATATCGATACTGGTATGGGTCTGGAACGTCTGGCATCTGTTGTTCAGGATGTAGATTCTATTTTTGATGTAGATACCTTAAAGGCACTGCGCGATCATATCTGTGCATTGGCAGGTACGGAATATGGGAAGGATGATAAGAAGGATATTTCCATCCGTGTTGTCACCGATCATGTCCGTTCCGTCACTTTTATGATTTCAGACGGAATTATGCCGTCCAATGAAGGAAGAGGCTATGTACTTCGCCGGCTGTTAAGACGTGCCTGCCGCCATGGAAGAATCCTGGGTATCGAAGGACAATTCCTTCCGGAGCTTTCCAGGACGGTGATCGAAGGATCAAAGGATGGATATCCGGAGCTGGAAGAAAAGCGGGAATTCATTCTGAAGGTGATTGCAAAAGAGGAAGAGCAGTTCAATAAGACAATTGACCAGGGATTGGGGATCTTAAAAGAACTGGAAAAAGAGCTGGAAGAAAAGCACCTGACAGAGCTGCCCGGTGATGAGGCATTCAAGCTCTATGACACATATGGATTTCCACTGGATCTGACAAAAGAGATCCTGGAAGAAAAGGGATACCGGGTAGATGAGGCGGGCTTTAAAGCGGCTATGGAGATTCAGCGTAAGACAGCCAGAGAGGCGCGTGAAGTGACAAACTATATGGGAGCGGATGCTACGGTATATGAGTCTATTGACCCGAGTATTACTTCCGTATTCGTAGGCTATGACAAGCTTACGCATACCTCCGGCGTGACAGTTATGACATCCGAAACCGAGATTGTAGAGGCACTGTCTGATGGTGAACGGGGAACGATTTTTGTTGAAGAGACTCCGTTCTATGCAACGAGCGGCGGACAGGAAGCGGATACCGGTATTCTTACGGCAGCAGAGGGAGAATTTGTCGTAGAAGATACGAAGAAATTTCTGGGCGGAAAGATCGGCCATATTGGTTATGTATCAAAGGGTATGATTAAAACCGGAGATACGGTGACGCTTTCTGTAGATGCAGAAAAGCGTGCACTGGGGGCACGGAATCACAGTGCTACCCACCTGCTGCAAAAAGCACTCAGAACCGTACTGGGCACCCATGTAGAGCAGGCGGGTTCTCTGAATAACAGTGAAAGACTTCGATTTGATTTCACCCATTTTTCTGCAATGACAGCAGAAGAGCTGGCAGAAGTAGAGGCGATTGTGAATCGCGAGATCGAGGCAGCTCTTCCGGTCAGCTGTATTAATATGCCGATTGAGGAAGCAAGAAAAACAGGAGCACAGGCGCTTTTCGGAGAAAAGTATGGTGATATTGTACGCGTGGTCAGCATGGGAGATTTCTCACGCGAGTTCTGCGGCGGTACTCATGTAAAGAATACAGGTGAAATCGGTGCATTTAAAATCCTGTCCGAGACAGGTGTGGCTGCCGGTGTCAGACGTATCGAAGCGCTGACTTCAAAAGGACTGATGAAGCATTATGCAGAGATGGAAGCACGCTTCCACGAGGCAGCGAAGCTGTTAAAGGCAACACCGGAGAATCTGACAGAAAAGATTGCACATCTGCAGGCAGAGAATAAAGCACTGCATTCAGAAATGGAAAGTCTGAAGAGTAAGATGGCACAGGATGCTGTCGGTGATGTGATGGATCAGATAACAGAAGTAAAGGGAACGAAGCTTCTGGCTGTGAAGGTATCCGACGTAGATATGAACGGACTCCGGGATCTGGGAGACCAGTTAAAGGACAGGCTGGGGGAAGGCATCGTTGTACTGGCTTCTGATAACGGCGGCAAGGTAAGCCTGATGGTAACGGCAACAGACGGTGCGATCAAACAGGGAGCACATGCAGGTAATCTGATTAAGGCAATTGCCGGTCTGGTTGGCGGCGGCGGCGGCGGACGACCGAACATGGCGCAGGCAGGCGGTAAGAATCCGGCAGGTATTGCAGATGCTCTGGCAAAAGCAGCAGAGGTGCTGGAAGGACAGCTGAAATAAAGAATCAGAAAAAAAGTCTCCCGGGAAGGATCATCAGGATTCCTGCGGAGACTTTTTGATCTGAATTATAATGCTTTCATGTTACAGAGAACGAACCTCATCCACGAGTGCGGACTGTAATTCGCTTTCGATGTAGCTTTCGAGGAAAGCCTTCATGCTGGTGCTGCTGTAGCGATTGCCATGGATGATCTGTCCAAGACGGCGTACAGTATTCTCTACCGTATCATTGATCAATATGTAGTCATACTGTGCCGCACAGAGAACCTCTTCCTGTGCGATCAGAAGACGATCTGCGATGACATCCGGATTCTCAGTATTCCTTGTGCGGATACGTTCTTCCAGCTCTTCCCAGGTTGGAGGCATAATGAAGATCAGAGTAGCATCCGGACAGAGAGCACGTACCTTCATGGCACCGGTAACATCCAGATTCAGGATGACATTGTGTCCTGCTTCGCGGGCTTCTTCTACAGCTTTCTTTGGTGTGCCGTAGCCATTTCGGTTATAATAAGCATATTCCAGCATCTGCTGGGAACGGATCATACGGTCGAATTCCAGATGGGAAAGGAAATAGTAATCCTCACCATCTACTTCATGTGCATAGGGAGAACGGGTGGTAACGGAAGTACATTTGATTGCATTTGGATGTTCTTTCATATATTCCGTAATAATTGTACGTTTTCCGACTCCGCTTGGACCTGAAATAACGATTAACTGTCCTCGTTCAGCAATTCTCTCGAAATATTTTTTTTCTGTGCTCATATTATCAGCCGCCTTTCTTGTATGTATGGAATAATACTTGATAATATTATAAATAATAGTGTATTAA
>DNJM01000017.1:9767-9999 GCA_003489085.1 Lachnospiraceae bacterium | reverse complement strand
TTGTGTTATATCGTTTCACAAGGCATTATGAACCCTCGCAAGGGCAAAAATAAGGGAAGCAAAATCACATAACACATTATAACATAATATAAATGGACTGTGTGAACTGATTGAAATGCTTTTTTGATTTTACAGAAAAGAGGATTGATTGAATGAATATAATATATGCAGATTACAACATTTACCATAACAGCATTGATATATGCACTTATGCCGGATATATTCTTCGGAT
>DNJM01000017.1:8567-9411 GCA_003489085.1 Lachnospiraceae bacterium | reverse complement strand
GCAATAGATAATCCACTTGAATATGCAAGACTTTATCTTGACGGAACTATGCAGATGTGGATTGATGCGGAGGATAGTCTGGAAGTGTGGTAATTTTATGGGCGGATTGCTATGAAATGGCAGTCCGCCTTTTATAAAAAACTCCAGAAAAATATAAGTGGAATACAAGGAGTGTGCGTGGTACAATAGAAAGTGAAAATTTGAATTTTGTGGAGATTAGGTATGAGCAAGATAAATGATGCATCAGTAGTAAAACAACAATATGCAACTGCTAATAATTTAAGTACAAGAATATCCATTCATGATAAATATTCAACGAATAAGATTGGGTTTGGAAATTGGATAGTTTCGAATTATAGAATCGATAATGGTGCGAGAGTGTTAGAGCTAGGTTGTGGAACAGGAGATATGTGGAAAGGAAGAGAAGCTTTGATTAGTGCTTGTTCACGATTAATACTTTCTGATTTCTCAGATGGAATGGTAGCTACTACCCAAAAAACAGTAGGTAACTATCATAATATTGAATATAGAGTTCTGGATATTCAAGAAATACCTTATGAAAATGAGAGTTTTGACATTATTATTGCAAATATGATGTTATATCATGTTCCTAATATAGATAAAGGATTAGCAGAGGTGCGTCGTGTATTAAAAAAAGATGGTGTTTTTTATTGTGCAACATATGGAGAACATGGGATTATAGAGTATCTTTCAAAAATTCTATCTGAATATGGGGTTGAAGATAATATTAATAAGAATTTTACACTTCAAAACGGATTTGAGATTTTGAGTAAAACTTTTTCAAAAGTTGAAAAGAAAGAATATATTGATTCTTTGGCAGTTA
>DNJM01000017.1:7974-8280 GCA_003489085.1 Lachnospiraceae bacterium | reverse complement strand
GGTTACCAATGTTGATGATATGGTGGAATATATTTATTCGCTTTCCAGTATGACATCATTGAATAGTGTACCAAAACAAGCAATAAAAGATATTTTAATAAAAAATACAACAGATGGTGTTTTGAATGTTCCGAAGGAATATGGGATGTTTATATCGTCATAGAGAGCAATATGGAGAACGCAAACTTTCAGGTTTACGCATACTATGTATTTAAAATAGCCTTGTCCTATGTGTATGGATAAGGCTATTCATTTGGAAGGGGGCGATCATCTCGCCCGAGACTGTAAAAAATCTTGTGTCTTTGG
>DNJM01000017.1:0-7719 GCA_003489085.1 Lachnospiraceae bacterium | reverse complement strand
GAGGCTGTAAAAAATCTTGTGTCTTTGGAAAGTACAATTTGTCTTTACCAGGGATTCTAATTTTATTTTTACTATTGCTCCAAAAACAGAACAAAAGTGAAAATCACCTGTTTTTTCCTTCAAAAATGTTGTGTTTTTATTACATGGCAATGCCCTGTCAATACGATATAATGGACTTGTTACAAAAGATTTTCCTAATGAGAGGGTTACAGGGAGGGTACCATGAGTCAGGCAAAAAAAACATATTTTCATATCACAGTAGTCTTTATACTTATTTTATGCATTCAGCTGTTTCTACCGACCGCATATGGTCTGACAGAAACAGGCAAACATGTATTATGCGTCATGATTTCTGCTATTTACCTATGGCTTACGGTAGGTACCGGCTGGGTCAGTCTTATTTCCATTGTTGCTAATTTCGGAATTCTGATTCCTTCCTCCTGCGCATTTTCACCGCTCCTTTTCGGGGAAAACCACTTTACTGTGAAGAATACTCTAAAATGGAATCTCATTATGATCCTGTGCGAAGCTGTCATTGCCATCTGTATTCTCTTCCCGCTGGCAAATGCAATATTTTCCTAGCGGCAAGAGACGTACCCCCTGTCTGCTGAGCTGCAAAAATCTATCAACAGGGTTTGGCAAATCGGATCCGGATCGAGTATAATAAAGACAGGGTAAAGGAGGTATGTCTATATGAATTGTTCAGAAGTAATCCGTGAACGGCGCAGTATTCGTAAATATGTGACCGATGTGGTGATTCCGCGCAGAGACATTGAGAAAATGTTGGAAGCGGCCATGATGGCACCCAGTGCATGCAATACCAGGCCATGGGAATTCGTTGTTGTAGAAAATGATGCTGTCAAACAGCAGATTATGGGAGCCATGCCTTATACGCAGATGCTGAAAACGGCGTCTCTGGCCATTGTTGTCTGCGGCAGACCAGATCTGCAGGAGGGACGCTGCAATGATTTCTGGCCGCAGGACTGTGGTGCGGCCATTGAGAATCTACTGCTGCAGGCAAAGGATCTGGGGTATGGTACGTGCTGGTGCGGCTGCTATCCGGTCATGGATCGTGTCAAAGAAATGCAGAAAATCCTGGATGTTACCAGCCTTCCACTTGCAGTAGTGGCAGTCGGGAAACCAGACGAGGCGCCGGCAGCAAGAGGCTTCTTTGATGCTTCCCGGGTAAAATATCTGTAATTCTTTCCAACAATTTTATAATTCACATGCAATACGCATGAACCGAAATGCCTACATTGCACTTTAGGTTCATGCGCATTTTTATTTCTTGTCTTTGTCGGGCTACATAAAGTCAAACAGACTCAGCTGCTTCCCACTGCCGCTGTATTTCCTCTTATCTGCTTCTTCCCGTACCGTACATGTCTCCGGCAGATCCTCTAAGAACGCGGATGCATTCCATCCGGCGTCAGTCCATCCTGAACCCGATATTCCGGTTCGAGAATATAAAAACCGTCCTCTGCCGGCATCAGCTTCTCCTTCAGCTCTTCCCTCCAGGCCGGATGGGTAAAATCTCCGCTCCCTACGATCTGGATTCCCTTTCGTCTTGCCCACAGATCCAGCATCTCCGGTGAACAGTCCCGGCTCGTTGCCCGGGAATATCGTGAATGAATATGTAAATCTGCAATATACACCCTGCTTCCTCCTTATGTCTCTTCCTGATACAAGCAGGAGCAGCCCCGTTTCCGGACCTGCTCCACTCTTAATCCTGCTCCTGTCTTCCTCACTAGTATACCTTTTGCGTTTCTTCCTGTAAAGCGGTTGTACCAGAAAATGGGAGGGGAATACTACAGAAGTACCTTGCCCCCTCCGATGACATGACAGATTCTCGCATCCATATCCCGAAGCGGTACATGCTTCCAGATCACCAGATCCGCATCCTTTCCCGGCTCAATGGAACCAACGCGATCCTCTACGCCTAAGATTTTCGCCGGATTGATTGTAATCATCCGCTCTGCACGGTCAATCGGAGTGCCCTGGCGCACTGCCTCCTCTGCCATATTAATCAAAGAGTTCAGGCTCAGGATTGGTGAATCCGTCGTTACAGCAACCGTCAGCCCCCGTCTGTCCAGTTCTGCTACTGTACTTACATCGGTACGTCTGGATTCAAAGAAGGTTCTCTTTCCGCCAATCGGACCGTATACGACCCCTTCCATGACGTCCGCCAGCTCATTCAGATAGTGGTCTGCACCCCAGGCATGTTCGATTACGGTACGGATACCATATTCCTTCGTAATATCCGCAGCCGTTGCCATATCATTATGTGTACAGTGAAGGCGGATCGGGATCTCCCGCTTCAATACCGGGATTGCTGCTTCATATTCCGGGTTTTCTTTAAACTCCTCACCCTTTTCCAGGGCTGCCTCTTTTGCATCCATATATGCTTTTGCATCATACAGATATTCTTCCATTACCGTAATCACACCCATTCTCGAGGTGGGCCGCATAAACTTCGGTCCATACAGGCCTTTGGGATTTTCACCAAATGCCACCTTAAATCCCACTGGATTCTTCATGCACATATCGTAAATATTATCACCGTATGTCTTTGCGGCAAATCCAAGTCCATTGATGACATTTGCACTGCCCGGCAGAATGCCTACAGAGGTTACGCCATTTTTCCAGGCATTGGAAAATTCCTTGAGACTGATATCCACACCATCAATCACCTGTTCATCCGGTGTCACAGGATCTGTGATCTCCGTAATGTCTCCCAACAGCATCGGATTTGCCCGGTTCTGCAAGCCAATATGCGTATGGCAGTCGATAAATCCAGGCAATACACAGCATCCTTCTGCATCAATAATTTCCACATCCTGCAGATCGGATACGTCAATCTGTTCCTTTACTTCCTGAATCTTCCCATCCGAAACGAGAATGTCGCCCCGCTCCAGAATCCCGTCTGTTACTGTATGAATTTCTGCATTCTTAATTAACAGCATACCGCTTCCTCCTTCCGATAAACCATCTGCCCGCGAATCAGGGTTTCTGTTACATATGCATCACATGCTTCGATCGGATTGCCGCAGCAGATCACGATATCTGCATCCTTTCCGACTTCCAGTGTACCGGCCACATCTGCGATTCCAAAGATTTCTGCCGGATGAACCGTCAGCATCCTCAGAATCTGTTCTTCTGCAGCCCCTGCCTTTTTCAGCTTGGAGACTGTCCAGAACAGACACTCCCTGCCCAGCACATTATCATCCGTCAGAAGAGAAATAGCTACCGGAATGCCCTGTCTTTCCAGTTCCAGAATCGCTTCAAAATCCGTATCATAGTGCACTTCCGAAGACATATGGCTGAATTCTCCCAAAATTACCGCCGCCTTTGCCTCCAGGATGGCTTCTTTTGCCTGCCCTGCCTGATAGGCATTGCAGATAGCCAGCTTCACATCATAGGGTTTCAGCCCTTCGATCACAGACTCAATCTCTGCCTTTGTATTCGCTGCCACTACAAATGGCACTTCCTTTGCAAATACCTTCTGAAAGATATCTCTGTTCTTTGCTTCAATATAAGACAGCTTCCCGCACTCCTCCGGCTTCTGGTATTTTGCAAATGTCTCCTTAAGAAGATTCATCATACCCATCCTGGTGCTTGGTTTTACACCTCTGCTGCCGAATGTCTCTTTTACTGTATTAATAACAGAGCCTTTCAGCGCTGCCTGCTCCTTTACTACCATCTGGTTGATGTTGATTCCTGTCGTTTTCAATACAGCCGCCATACCTCCGATGACGTTCTTATTTCCCGGCACCATGACCATGGATGTGATGCCGGACTTATAGAACTCCTGCCGCTCTACTTCATCCGGATCCACAGAATGCTTGATATTCACATATGGTACCACCGGAGAGGAATTTTCGGAATAATCATGTGCATGGTATGCCATATCGATACAGCCTGCATAATCTGCTGCATCGATGAATCCAGGAAATACCTCTTTTCCGGACGCATCTATGACTTCTTTATCCATCAACCCGGTTCCGATGGCTGCAATCTTACCATTCTGTACCAGAATATCCGTATCCGGCAAAATCCTGCCATCTCCAATATGAAGTGTTCCACCCTTAATCAGCATATCTTCTTTGCCTCCTCTTCTATCATCATTTTATATACGATATTCCCACTGATGATCGTATACATTACCCTCGCATGCACATCTCTCGCCGGAAGTCCGTTAAACAGCACCAGATCGGCATCCTTTCCCGGCTCGATACTGCCGATCCGCTCCTCGCATCCCGTCCATCTGGCTGGGTAAAGCGTAATCATCTTCAGGGCTTCCTCCACCGGAACACCTGCGCTCACAGCCTCACCGGCCTCATAGATAATGCTTTCCGGACTTAGAAGCGGTGCATCCGATATCATCGCTACCTCCACACCTTTTTCGTACAGACTGCGCACATCCCGGAAATCAATCTCCCGGCCTTCTCCCAGTCCACGATAACATCCGGCCGGTCCGAACATCACACCACAGCCCGCCTCCGCGATCTGATCCACATAGGGTGCGGTCCCCCATGCATGATCCAGCGTATATTTTACCGGGAAATCCTTCAGCACCTGCATCACTGCTGCCATATCATGTCTGGTACAATGAATCTTGATCGGTACCTTCCCTTCCAGTACCGGAACACCTGCCAGCAATTCCGATCTGCGGTAAGCGCTGGTGATCTCCCGCTCTCCACTTTCAGTGAAAAGGCGCACCGCTTCCAGATAAGCTCTGAACTGGCGCAGAATTTCCATTCTGGTAGCCGGAGCCTTCCCGCGTCTTCCAAAAGCGCTCTGCGGATTGCCGCCCATAGCCGCCTTCATGCATGCATAAGAGTTCAGAATCTCCTTCTTCCCTTCTGCGCAGTTCGTTTTCACCACAATGCCCTTTCCACCAATAATGTTACTGCTTCCGGGGATGATGCAGACACTTGTGATGCCCTCCTTCATACAATAGGTAAAATCCTTCGACGCAAAATCTACCGAATACTCTATCTCCATATCCGGCGTAACCGGAGCCGTAGTCTCGCTGATTTCTCCGGATTCCATATCCATCAATCCCAGATGCACATGACCATCCATCAGCCCCGGCAGCAGATACATTCCCTCTGCATGCAGAATCTGATCTTCCTGCTCCGGTGCGATGCCTGGTGCAACGGCTATGATCTTCCCGTCCTGCACCAGTACATCTGCGTGTACTACGCCCTGCTCTGCCATCGTATAAACGACAGCGCCTTTTATCAGAAGTCTCATACCGCAAGCCCCCTTCCGCATCGTTTTTCCCGAAGCCATACCGGCTTACCCTGTATCCACACCGCTTCCGGCACTGCTGTGCGGTTTACAAACGGATGCCCGGTAAAGACCGTCAGATCCGCCCGTTTTCCGATCTCCAGAGTCCCCGTTTCCTTCTCAATACCAAGAATCTTCGCCGGGTTTTTCGCAGCCACAGTGACTGCCTCCTCCTCAGAAAGTCCATTTTTTCTCAGCTCTGCCAGATTCCAAAAGAAGGTATCACGTCCCGCATTTTCCTGGATACCCGCGGCAGAAACCGCCAGAACAAGTCCCTTCTTTACTCCATCGACGAGCTTTTCCAGTTCCACCTTCCGATACATTTTTCCGGAACCGGAAGCCATATCGCCCAGCACGACCGGAATCTGTTTTTCTATCAGTTCCTCTGCAAATGGAGCCGCTTCGTAGGCCCCAAACAGAATCAGCCGTACCGGCAGTTCCTTCATACGTTCCAACAGGGTACGTATCTCCGCTTCCTTTTCCACAGCTGCCATAAGCGGTACTTCTCCGGTCAGCAGTTCCCGGAATGGAAGCATCCACTCCGCAAGCTCCTTCCCGGCATCCATTTCCTTCCGTACACTCTGCAAAATCCGGACTACGGACTGAAGCGCCGATCCGCGAACCAGAGGATACGGAGCATCCTGTCTTGACAATACATATGTACTTTGCAGGAAATTTCCCCGCAATGGTGCTGTTCCCGGAAGCTTCATGTCCTTTATGCTGCTTCCTGCTGTACAGCAGGCCATCATACGGCCGCTCACCGGATTCCTCCCGCCCGTCGATATTCCTACGGCTGTTATCCCACGCTTATATAATTGCTGATACACAAGCTCTTCTGCAGAAAAGGAATCCTCTGCCCGCAGCTCAGGGAGAATCATACCCTTTCTTTCATTATGGTCCTTATAAATGCTCTGCAGATTCAGACAGCCCATATAGCAGACCGGATCAATACATCCCGGGAAAATATCTTTTCCTGCAAGATCAATCTCTTCCGCTTCCGGACATACAAGCCCTCTTCCTATCTCCTGAATTCTGCCGTCTGCAATCCGCAGATCCGCAGGAAACGGCGCATCTCCGTTCCCGGTATGGACCATCCCATGTTTCAATACATACATCTCTTCACCTCCGGCAGCTAAAATATATGAAGCAGCAGCCAGACAGCCAGTGCTGTTACGCCAATGAATACTGCCAGAATCGGAAGAATGATAGACGCTGATGCCAGCACCAGAGCCAGCTTATCCTTAAAACCAACCGGCAACTCCTCCTGTTCCGGAAGCTTCTCCGGCATATTCTCTTCCTGCTGCTTATGTTCTTCGTGCATACAAGTGCCTCCCTCTATTCTATTTCGCCAGCTTCTCCGCATAGTGGCAGGCAACATAATGGTGGCCGGACACTTCCCGGAATTCCGGTACCTCTTCCTTGCACCGTTCTGTTGCATACGGACACCTGGTGTGGAACTTACAGCCGGACGGCGGATTGGATGGACTTGGAATATCCCCCTCCAGCAGGATCCGCTCTACCTTTATCGTAGGATCCGGTATCGGAATCACCGACATCAGTGACCGGGTATAGGGATGCAGCGGATGTGCAAAAAGCTCTTCTTTATCCGCCAGCTCCATCATACTTCCCAGATAGATCACTCCGATCCGGTTACAGATATGCTTTACCACGCTCAGGTCATGAGAGATAAACAGATACGTCAGCTTCTTTTCCGCCTGCAGGTCTTCCAGCAGATTGATCACCTGCGCCTGCACCGATACGTCCAGTGCAGATACCGGTTCATCACAGACAATAAAGTCCGGATTCAGCGCCAATGCCCGTGCAATTCCGATCCGCTGTCTTTGTCCGCCGCTGAATTCATGTGCATACCGTCTCAGATATCTGCCGTTCAATCCGCATTGCACCAGCAGCTCCTCCGCACGTTCTTCAATCTCCTTCTTCGTTCCCATCTTATGCTCCTGCATAGCATCTCCAATCAGGTCCAGCACGGTCATCTTCGGATTCAGCGAACTATACGGATCCTGAAAAATGATCTGCATCTTCCTGCGGAGGGCCTTCAGCTGTGCCTTGGAATACGCAAAAATGTCCTCGTCCTCGAAGTATACCTTCCCTTCTGTCGCTTCCAAAAGCCGCAGGATCACTCTGCCGGCCGTTGATTTCCCGCAGCCGGACTCTCCCACGATTCCCAGCGTTTCTCCGCGGTAAATATCGAAGGTCAATCCATCTACCGCCTTTACAAAGCTGATCGGCTTTCCGAAGAAGCTCTTCTCAGCCGGAAAATATTTCTTGATATTATCTACTCTGATCAGTTTTTCCATCTGGGGCTCCTCCTTCCGCTTCCTGCTTCTGATACAGCCAGCAGCTGACCGCATGCCCCGGCTCTGCTGCATTTTCTGCCAGCACCGGACGTTTCTTTTTACAGATTTCCAT
>DNJM01000159.1:229-5781 GCA_003489085.1 Lachnospiraceae bacterium | reverse complement strand
TACAAACTTATTATACGAGGAGATTATCATGATGAAGGAAAAGCAGTATAAACCGATTGACCTGGAAAAGATTGAACCGGAGGAAAAGGTCAAGTATGAGATCGCGGAGGAACTTGGCCTGCTGGATAAGGTGCTGGAGCAGGGCTGGCGTTCTCTTTCGTCTAAAGAAACCGGACGGATCGGCGGCCTGGTAGCCCGCAGAAGGCGGGCAGAGAGCCAGAGTGGCAGAAGTTAAAAAAATAGTTGAAAAAAGAGCTTATTTCTGCTACAATTGTACAGCCAGTACATCAGCCAATCAGGCATAAAGCTGCATATGACAAGGAGAATGGCAGGATGTACCGGGAGAAAACGGGTGAAAAAATGGAAAAGAAGATCAGCGTACTAGGGGTCTGGGCCGATCGCTGTACGGCGAAGGATGCAATGCGCATCTGCGTGGAATACAGCCATACGGATGCATTGAATATTGTGGAAATTCTGACGGCGGATGTTCTTGTGCAGAGCAGGATGACGGAGGGAGTAAAAGAAAATATTGCAGAAGCAGATCTGGTGCTGATTGGAGATAAGGCGATTTTGGAGGCAGCCGGAATTACGGATCGGCAGATGCTTAAGGAAACGGAGGGAAATGTTTTCCTGAAGATGTTTCTGCGGTTTTTGAAGAAGGATGGGCAGAGGCTGTTCTTGGTCGGTGACAGCCAGGAAGATTTGGCGGAATTCCAGTCTTTTCTGGAGACACATCACCAGGGCCTCAGGATCGTTGGAAGTGCGGTAATACCGGAGCATGATAAAGGCGATGACATGATCGTCAACCAGATCAATGGTCTGGAGGTAGACTGCATTCTGTCCGGGCTGAGTGTGGCGAAGCAGGAGGCATTCATCAAAAGAAACCGGAATCTTCTGAACGCCCGTCTGTGGATGCGGATCGGAAAGACACCGAGGACATCCGGAGAGTCTTCCGGATTTGCAGGCACTGTCCGGAATTTTTTACGGAAACATATACTGATAAAAGAAATGGAAAAAGAGAACCGAAAGAAGGAAAATTGATGTCATGAATGGATATTGCACACGTCCGTCCTATGTGGATTATGCTTATATGGTTTTAGGAACTGGTCTGACAGCCTTTGCTATTCAGAGTATTTATGAACCCAACAATCTGGTAGTAGGCGGATTTTCCGGTATTGCCATCGTATTGAAAGCATTGACAGAGAATGTGATTGCAGGAGGTATTCCGCTCTGGCTGACCAATATCCTTCTCAATGTTCCGTTCTTTTTGATTGCATGGAAGCTAAAGGGAGCAAAATTTATCGGAAGATCGGCATTTTGTACGATTGCCTTGTCTGTCTGGCTGTACCTGCTTCCGGATATTACATTTGTGCAGGACAATCTTTTCCTTGCTGCCGTATTTGGCGGTGCAATTCATGGAGCCGGAATGGGATTCGTATTCATTACGAAGGCTACGACAGGCGGTACAGATATGGTAGGAGCGATTATACAGCATTTCTTCCCGCAGATGTCTGTGGCAAAAGGGATGATGCTGGTGGACGGCTGTGTGGTAGTAGCCGGTGCCTGCGTATTCGGAGTTGAACCGGCGCTGTATGCAGTCATTGCAATCGTTGTTGTAAACCGGATTGCAGATACGCTGATCGAGGGCGTGAAGTATGCGAAAGCGGTATATATTATTACGGATAAATATGAAGAGGTATCACAGGCAATTCTCCATAAGGTAGACCGTGGACTGACTGGTATCTATGCCAAGGGAATGTATACCGGAAAAGACAGATATATACTTTATTGCGTGCTGAATAAAAAGGAACTGGTACGGTTAAAGGAACAGATCGAAAAGATTGATCCCAGCGCATTTGTAATTGTTTCAGATGCCCGTGAGGCCATGGGACAGGGCTTTCATCCGGTAGAATAGAGTTGTGAAGAATGTCTATGAACAAAATGTGACAAAGATGTGAAAAATATGAGGAAATGCATAAAAATATGTAATTTCCTCTTTATTTTTTTGTGCTTTTGCATTAAAATAGAAAAAGCATATGGTTACGACAGCGGAAAGGTATGAAAAAATGTTGTGAAAAGTGCATATATATAGCCGGATAAAGTAAAGGAGAGGAAATTATGATATCAAACCAGATATTGCAGAATACCATTGAGGGATTGAAAGCGATTACCAGAATCGATCTTTGCATCATGGATGTTGACGGGAAGATGCTCGCCAGCACATTTACGGAAACAGAGAACTATGAAGCAGCAGTGATTTCCTTTGTAGAATCTCCGGCAGACAGTCAGGTCATTCAGGGACATCAGTTCTTTAAAATTTTTGATGAACATCAGCTGGAATATATTTTACTTGCCAATGGCGGCAGTGATGATGTATATATGATAGGGAAGATCGCTGTCTTCCAGATCCAGAATCTTCTGGTGGCCTATAAAGAGCGGTTTGATAAGGATAATTTTATTAAGAATCTGCTGCTTGACAACCTGCTTCTGGTAGATATTTACAACCGTGCGAAAAAATTACATATTGACACGGAGGCAAGACGTGTTATCTTTATAATTGAGACAGTCCGTGAAAAGGATGTCAACACGCTGGAAAGCGTGCGTACACTTCTCGGCGGAAAGACCAGAGATTTCATCACGGCAGTAGATGAGAAGAATATCATTGTTGTGAAGGAGATCGGACCGAATGACGGATATCCGGAGATGGATAAGATCGCCCGGAATATTCTGGAGCTTTTAAAGGCTGAGGGTGAAGAAGGTGTCCACATTGCTTATGGTACCATCGTGAATGATATTAAGGAAGTTTCCAAATCATACAAAGAAGCGAAGCTGGCACTGGATGTCGGTAAGATCTTTTTCAGCGAGAAGAATATTATTGCCTATAGTGCGCTTGGCATCGGTCGCCTGATTTATCAGCTTCCGATTCCGCTGTGCAAAATGTTTATCCGTGAAATTTTTGAGGGGAAATCTCCGGATGACTTTGACGAAGAGACCTTGACGACGATCAATAAATTCTTCGAAAACAGCCTGAACGTATCTGAGACCTCCAGACAGCTGTATATCCACAGAAATACACTGGTATACCGTCTGGATAAATTACAGAAGAGTACAGGACTGGATCTGCGTGTCTTTGAGGATGCCATTACATTCAAGATTGCACTGATGGTGGTAAAATACATGAAGTATATGGAGACACAGGAGTATTAATAAGGAGGAGCATATGATAGAACTGAAAGAAGTTACGAAAGAGTACTCGAAGGGAATTGCTGCCCTGAACGGAGTCAGCCTGAAAATCGAGGCGGGCGAATTCGTGTTCATTGTGGGTGACAGCGGTTCCGGAAAGTCTACTTTAATCAAGCTGATCATGAAGGAACTGGATCCGACGTCCGGTACGATTATTGTAAACGGACAGAACCTGAATCGTTTAAAACACAGGCATATTCCGAAATACAGAAGAACATTGGGAGTGGTGTTCCAGGATTTCAGACTTTTGAAGGATAGAAATATCTATGAAAATATTGCATTTGCGCTTCGGGTAACAGAGGCTTCGCCAAGAGTGATTAAGAAGAAGGTTCCGGCGGCCCTGTCACTGGTTGGGCTGGCACAGAAATATAAGGCATTTCCAAAAGAGCTTTCCGGAGGGGAGCAGCAGCGTGTGGCGATTGCCCGTGCGGTTGTCAATGAGCCGGTGCTTTTGCTTGCGGATGAGCCGACCGGTAATCTGGATCCTACCAATGCATGGGAGATCATGAAGCTTTTGGAAGAAGCCAACGACAGAGGGACAACGGTGTTGGTTGTAACCCATAACCAGGAAATCGTAAACGAAATGAAAAAGCGTGTTATAACAATGAAAAAAGGGGTCATTGTAAGCGACGAGAAAAAAGGTGGGTATAATAATGAGGATTAGTACACTAGGATATTCCGTAAGGCAGGGTGTGAAAAATATCGGGCGGAATAAGCTCTTCTCCCTGGCTTCTGTGGCAACGATGGCAGCGTGCATTTTTGTGTTCGGACTGTTCTTCTCTATTGTAATGAACTTTCACAATATTGTCATGACTGCAGAAGAAGGTGTTGCCATTACGGTATTCTTCGATGAGGACATTACAGAAAGCAGAATTCAGGAGATTGGCCGGGAGCTTGAAAAGCACGAGGGCGTTGCGGAAGTGAAGTTTGTTTCTGCTGAGGAGGCATGGGATTCCTTTAAGGGAGATTACTTCGGAGAATCTGCAGATCTGGCAGAGGGCTTTAAGAATGATAACCCGCTGGTGGGTGCAGATAACTATGAGGTATATATGAAGAACGTAGAGAACCAGAAAGACCTGGTGGCGTTTGCCGAGGGCCTGGAGGGTGTACGGAAGGTCAATAAGTCCGACGTGGTTGCCAATACACTGGAGAAGGCGAACAAGCTGATTATTTATGTATCTGTTGTGATCATTGCAGTACTTCTGGCAGTATCTATTTTCCTGATCAGCAATACGGTTACAATGGGTATCACCGTACGGCGGGAGGAGATTGCCATTATGAAATACATAGGAGCCAAGGACTTCTTTGTCCGGGCGCCGTTCGTTATAGAAGGTATGATTATTGGTCTGATCGGTGCGGCAATTCCTTTGGTATTTTTGTATTTTATGTACGGGAAAGCCATCACCTATATTCTGGAGAAGTTCTCAATCCTGAATCACATTCTGGATTTTCTTCCGGTGAATGAGGTGTATTATTACCTGCTTCCGATTGGTCTGGCACTGGGCGTTGGAATTGGTTTCATGGGAAGTGCGTTTACTATCCGTAAACATCTGAAAGTATAGGAGTCGGAAATGAAGAAAAGAACAAGAGTGATAAGCCTGGTGATGGCAGCAACGCTGCTGTGGGGAAATGTACTGGGAGCAGCTGCTGCAGATATCGCGAGTGTACAGCAGGAAAAGGAACAGCTGGAAGGTCAGAAGGAAGCGGCAGTGGCCGAGCAGAACACATTGACTGAACAGCTGAATGGAATTATCAGCAATATGCAGGCAACACAGGAGCAAATGAAACAGAAGGAAGACGAGATCGCGCAGGCAGAGGACGAGCTGGTTCAGGCCAAGATAGAAGAGAGCAACCAGTACGAAAGTATGAAAAAGCGAATTCGTTATATGTATGAAAACGGGAATACGGAATTTATCGAAATCCTGATTTCTGCCAAGGATATTTCAGATTTCCTCAATAAAGCGGAATATGTTACAAGAATTTCAGAATATGATAGAAAGATGCTGGAGGAGTTCCAGGCCATCGTCCTCTCGGTCGTCCAGCGCCTTGTCATCCCCATCCTGCCCTTCTTCATCGCCGCCACCTTCTGCTCTCTGGCCTGGGAGGGTTCCATCACCCGGCAGGTGCCGGTCTTCCTGCTGGTCATCCTGCTGGTCATGGCGGGGCACTTCCTGTGGATGGCCCTGCTCTACGGTCTGGCGGGGGCCTACACGGGGAAGAATCCCCTTGAGGTGGTCAAATACTACGGCCCGGCCTACCTGACGGCGGTGGGCACCATGTCCTCGGCGGCCACCCTGGCCGTGGCCCTG
>DNJM01000159.1:0-221 GCA_003489085.1 Lachnospiraceae bacterium | reverse complement strand
GCTGGAGGAGTTCCAGGCCATCGTTAAAGACGTAGCTGATAAAGAAGCACAGTTAAAGAGCGATTATGAACAGCTGGCTGTTTTGCAGGATCAGCTGAGTGCACAGCAGCAGGAGGTTCAGACGATTCTGAATGAGAAGAATGTGGAGATCGCCAATCTGGAAGCAACGATCGGGCAGAAATCAGCGCAGCTGCAGCAATTGATCGAGGAGGCAAAGGCAG
>DNJM01000203.1 GCA_003489085.1 Lachnospiraceae bacterium | reverse complement strand
ATGATATAATAAAACATTATCAAAAAAATATCAATCTAAATTCCTGTAAAAAAGAGAATTTATTGCAGAACCAACTCATAATTCATCTTCTTAATCTCACTGGACCGCCCCTTACTGTCAATCAGTACAGCACAGAAGATATTATTTCCTTCCGGCATGGCTACCGGACCGGTATATTTGGTCGAAGCACTGGTCGGCGTCTCAATCTCTCCGGCTGCGCTGCTGATTGTATAATAGGCCGTATAGCCCTCCGGCACCTGAATCGTAATCTGCATCGGCAGATCATAGTAACCCGTAGATGGTGAAACCGCAGGTGCATCTACAATCGGAAATTCAACCGTATAGGTTTTCGTAACCTCCACACTTGGTACACCCTCCTGATTGACAGAAATTGCGCGGACTGTAGTCACCCCTTCCGGAATCTGGATCGGTTCAGCATACAACAGGGAAGCAGTTGTTGCCTCCGTACCATCGAGCGTATAATAAATAGCTTCCCCGGAGGATTTTATGGAAAGCTGCTGTACGTCGTCATAGTGCTCATCTTCCAGGCTGAATTTGGGTTCGGATGATACATACATATTCAGATCATCCAGTACACCATCATTTTCACATGCATCCAAAAGTTCCGAAATCTTTGCCAGCTGATCTGTATTCTGATAGAATTCAATACAGGCACGGTACAGTTCTACATTTGCAGGGTGTGCTTTCACTGCTGCCAGATACAGCTGTTCCGGAGTATCCATATCATTCTGCGCCAGATAAATTTTCTCCAGGGCCTTATACGCCTCTGTCCTGGAATCATCCTTTTTCACAGCGCTTGTCAGCTTGTCTATGGCTTTTCCGGTCTGCCCGTCCGCCAGATAACGGTTTCCTGTATAGACAAGGCCACTGTAGGAATTCAGATAAAGTACTGCCGAAACAGCTCCGCAGCAGATCAAAAGAAACAGTACGCTGAGAATTCTGGCCTTTCGCCTGGCCCATTTCTTCCGTTTTCGTTCTTTCTCCTCTTTTCTCCGCTGCTCTTCTTCCAGCTGCCGCTTCCGTTCCTTTAATCCGATTCTGTGCTCTTCCTCCTTCGGCTCCTCCTTACGTTCGACAGGGCGGCGCGGTTTGCTCTTCTGTTTTTTGGGTGTGTTTCGTTTTTGCGGACGCTCCGCCGCATCTCTTCTTTCCCGCTTTATTGCCGGTGAGCCCGCTTCTTCCGCTGCTTCCTCCGGCTCTTCTTCGTAAGCTGTTCTTACCGGAAGTGTCACAGTATAGGAAATCATTCCATTTTTATTTTTCAGATTCTTTGGAATGATCCGCTCTCTTGGCTGTTCATCATCCAGTGCCCCTCTCACCTGTGCAGTCAATACATCATCCAGCGGATTGTAATCCGGTACCATTTGAACCTCAGTACCGCACTTTTCACAGTATACATACCCGGCCGGTATCTCTGTGCCGCAGTTCTTGCATTTCATTTGTAATCTCCCCCAATTGTTATCTGATCTGTTTATTTGATTTCAATCTATAAATACTCCTCAATGTATTGCTCAAATTGTTCCATAGACATCAATACTTTGCGCGGCTTGGTACCTTCTTCTTCACCAACAACGCCCGCCTCTGCAAGCTGATCCATAATTCTGGCCGCACGGTTGAAGCCGATTTTGAATACCCGCTGCAGCATGCCGATCGAAGCCTTGTCCTTTTCAATGATAAATTTTCCGGCATCAACAAAGTAGCTGTCCCGTTCATCGCCCCCTGCTGCTGCCCCGGAATTTCCCACTGCAGCACTGTTTACCCGATTGGTAATCTCTTCACTGTAGGATGCATTTCCATTTTTATTTACCAGAAATGCCACCACATCCTGCACTTCCTTATCAGATACAAAGGAACCCTGCACTCTGGCCGGTTTCTGATACCCGGCCGGATAAAAGAGCATGTCCCCCTTTCCCAGAAGCTTTTCCGCTCCATTCATATCGATAATGATTCTGGAATCTACTCCCGAGGATACGGAAAATGCTATCCTGGACGGCATATTTGCCTTGATTAACCCGGTGATGACATTGACAGACGGACGCTGTGTGGCAAGTACCAGGTGAATCCCTGCTGCTCTTGCAAGCTGTGCCAGACGGCAGATGGCTTCTTCCACTTCTCCCGGTGCCACCATCATCAGATCTGCAAGCTCATCTACGATAATAACCAGCTGCGGCAGCTTCTTTGGCTTACCCGGATCGTCAATATCTTCAATTCCCTCTACTTTTTCATTGTATCCCTCCAGGTCACGCACGTTATAAGCTGCAAATAACTGGTAGCGTTTTTCCATCTCCGTTACTGCCCAGTTCAGAGCACCTGCCGCTTTCTTTGGATCCGTCACAACCGGAATCATCAAATGCGGAATGCCATTATAAACACTCAATTCTACCACCTTTGGGTCTACCATAATCAGTTTTACCTCATCCGGTCTTGCTTTATATAAAATACTCATGATCAGCGTATTAATACACACGGACTTACCTGATCCGGTTGCACCAGCGATCAGAAGATGCGGCATTTTCTTAATATCTGCGACTACGACCTTACCGGCAATATCACGCCCCACTGCAAATGCAATTTTTGACGGATGATTCCGGAATTCTTCGGATTCCAGCAGATCCCGCAGCATAACCGGCGTATTTTCCCTGTTCGGCACTTCAATTCCTACGGCAGCCTTTCCAGGTATCGGCGCTTCGATTCGAATATCTGCAGCTGCCAGATTGAGCTTAATATCGTCCGCCAGACCAACGATCTTGCTGACCTTTACACCTTGCTCCGGCTGCAATTCATAGCGGGTAACCGATGGTCCACAGCTGACATTCGTAATTGTTACATTAACGCCAAAGCTATGCAGGGTCTGCTGCAGTTTTAAAGCTGTCTCTCTCAGATATGCATCGGAATCACCATTTCCGGCTTTGCCTCTCTTCATCAGTGAAAATGGTGGGAAAACATGTGCTTTTTTTGTAATATTTTCCTTCTCCTGAATGGTTTTTTCTACCGCTGCCGTCTCCTGTTCCATCTGTCGGCGGCTGTCCTCACTTTTTCTCTTTCTTCCTGCTGGTTCTGCATCGGCCGTCTCATCCGGTGTCTGCTTCTGTACCATATTCTGTTCCGTCTCTGTAAGGACATTTTCCTTTTCCCGTACCTCTTCATATTCCGGTTCTGTGGAAACTGTATCCGCTGCACGGTTGATGATAAATTCCGGTTTTTTCTCTTCCTCCGGCACCAGTTCCTTCATTTCCGGATTATGCTTTGCAAACTCCGAATCCTTCAGCGTAGTAGCAAAGGACACACCGGATACCACCTTGCGGCCTTTTCTGTCCTTCTTTTCTTCCGGTATGGTTCTCTGATTCTCTTCCCGTTCTCTTCTGGCACGCTCCAGTTCTTCCCGCTCCAGCTTTTCCGTGCGCTCCTTTCGCTTACGCTCTCTGCGCTCAGCTGACTCGACCTTTCGCTTCTTCGCATCCTCCTTTGCACTGGTATATGCTTTCTTTCCTCCGCTGGAAAGACTCTTCAGGAAGGATCTTTCCGTAATCACCACGATGCAGATAATGGATACGATCACAATAAATACATAGGTTCCTGCCAGCCCGATCGCCGGACAGAGCAATTTTGCAAATGTGCCTCCTATAATGCCGCCATCCGTCTTGTAACGACTTGCAATCGTATAATATTCGCTGAAGCTGATATTCTTATCAAATCCATCCATCATCAGCTGAATAAAAGTACAGATCATACATATCAGCAAAATGCCGGCTATCGTTTTTATGTATGCGGATACATTCCGCTTATTTGAAATCGTAAATGCAACTCCGATAAACAGCACAATGGGTATAATGTACGCCGGAATCCCAAAGATTCCGAATAGTATACCGGATATCATATCCCCAATAAATCCGCCAAATCCAAAATTGCTGATCAACAGCAGTATTGATACTAAGAGAGTAAGCAGAATCACCACTTCATCTCTTAAAAAACTATTCTTCTTCTCCGGCGCCGCAGCCTTTCCCTTTCCGGTGCGTTTCGCCGTTGTTTTTGATACGGAAGTATTCTTTCTCCCCACAGAAGTACTTCCCTTCTTCCCTTTTTTAGCATTTGAAGCCATACAGCTGTCCCCCTTACGATGTCTAAGCATACATATTTGATTATACCATCAAAGGGGTAAGCTGTCACCAATCATTTCAGAAAAAAATAGGCAGATATTGTCCCCGTTCACAAACAATATCTGTCATTTTGACTATATCTAGTATTCTGTTGTAGTCTTCTCTTCCTCTCTTTTATGAATACGAATCATCTCATACAGCTTTTTCATTGCAGAGCTGATGCCGCCCACTTCATCGATCAGTCCTTCCTTGACTGCCTCTTCGCCATCCAGCATGGTTCCGACATCCTTAACCAGCTGTGTAGCATCCAGCATCAGCTCCTCGATTCGTTCCTGTGTCACTTTCGAGTGTTCTGCCAAAAATCGTGTAATACGATCCTGAGTCCGTTCCATGTTTCGGTAGCTCTGAATCACTCCGATAAACATACCACTGGACCGCACCGGATGTATAATCATAGTGCCGCTTGGAACAATAAATGAATAGTCCGCGGAAACAGCCAGCGGTCCTCCGATCGAATGGCAGCCGCCCAGAACCAATGACACTGTCGGTTTGCTTAATGATGCAATCATTTCTGCAATGGCAAGTCCCGCCTCTACATCACCGCCCATCGTATTCAGCAGAATCAAAACCCCATCAATTTCATCATTGTCCTCGATTTCAGCCAGCTTCGGCAGTATGTGTTCATATTTAGTTGCTTTGGTATTTCCGGATACAGCATCATGCCCTTCTATTTCACCTATAATTGTCAAAAGCTGTATCTTATGCCGGCTTTTGCTATGATCGAGAGCAACGCTTCCCATCTCCTTAATCTGATCGTTCTGTTCATTTTGACGCTCCTGTATATCCGCACTATCCTTTTCTTTCATATCAAAAGACCTCCACATTTTTTCTTAGTATGTGAAGGTCTTTTAAATTTATTCATTATTCGATTTTTCTGCGGTCATATGCATGAACCCAGTCTGATTTCAGAAGGAAAAAGAGGAAAATCAACGAACTCAATGTCCATGTAATCGGATATGCCCAGAAGACCACCTGAATCTTCGGAATGAAATGTATCGTTACCGTAATGTAAATGACACGGATAATACACCAGCAGCACATCATAACGAACATCGGGACCGTCGCACGTCCTGCTCCACGCATGATTCCGGCAACACAATGGGAAAAGGCAAGCAGACAATAGAATAAGGCGATCGTATGTGCCTGACTTGTACCATAGGCGACTACTTCCGGATCGCTGTTAAATGCAGCAACTAAAAACGGCGCACAGAAGTATACGCAGACACCTATCACTTCTGCAAGAGACATGGAACAGATCACACCGAACCGCGCCCCCTTTTTGGCACGTTCATATTCTTTTGCTCCCAGATTCTGGCTGATAAAAGTTGCCATGGACAGTGAAAAGCAGGTTACCGGAAGGAATCCGAAGCCTTCGAGCTTCATATAAGCTCCACAGCCGGCCACAGCCATTTTTCCAAAACTGTTAATATTAGACTGTACCACAACATTTGCCAGCGCAACAATAGAATTCTGTACACCGGATGGAAGTCCATTAGATATAATCTGTTTCAGAAGCTCGAAATCAAATCGAATCTCCCGTACATTTATCCGGTATACTTCCTTTACCCGGCATAGTCTGGTAAAACATAAAGCAGCACTGACAAACTGTGAAATAATGGTTGCCAGCGCAGCGTAACCGACGCCTTTATGCAGTACGCCAACAAAAAACAAATCCAGACAGATATTGGTTAAAGAAGAAATGATCAGATAGTACAGCGGATGCTTACTGTCCCCGACAGACTGCATAATTCCAACACAACAATTATATACTACAAATGCCAAAGATCCACAATAATACACACGAAAATATATTACTGAATTTACCATAACATCCTGTGGTGTTCCCATCCACTTCAGCATCTGCGGCGCCAGAAGCAGACCGATGACCATCAACGAAAGTCCGGCAGTAATACCGAATGCAATTGCTGTATGTACGGCTCTGTGAACAGTGTCATCATCTTTTGCACCAAAATATCTTGCAATAACAACTCCTGCTCCCATGGAAATACCATTAAAAAATCCTACCAATAAAAAAATCAGGCTACCGGAAGAACTGACAGCTGCCAGAGCCTCACTTCCTAAAAAATTTCCTACAATCAGAGAATCGGCAGTATTATATAGCTGCTGAAATAAATTTCCCAGAAAAATCGGAATAGCAAACGCAATGATCCGTTTCCAGATAGGTCCTTCTGTTAACAATGTCGCTGAAGCTTTTTTAGACATAAGATTCCTCTCCTTTGCTGCATATTTATTCATATTTGCTATATATCAACAGCGCGTCTTCTATAAGGATACCACCTGGATTATACTCCATGTCAATCAAAAATGAAAATATTTGCTATACTTTTTTTTAATTTACTCCTGCTGCTGCCAATACTCGGCCTCCGATGCATAAAAAATCAGAAATTTCAATTTTGCAGGCAGATCTGCTGTCTCTGTGAATACTGCATAATCTCCCATCAGAAAAAAAATGTAATTATCCCGAATCGGAACCAGTTGGTTTTCATAACAATCCGTATACATATACTCGCAGATACTTTCCTGCACATGCTCCAGACATGTATCACATAGATTCTCCTGCGCTGCCTCCCAATCCTGACTTCCTCCATTCAGCGAAATACTTCCTTCTGTATATCCCCTGTCCTTCATGGTCTGAAATTTCAGAGTACTGGCCTTCTCTGCTCCAAAATAAATCTCTTCACGCCCTCTTTTTCCTGAAATCGTATCCCACAATTGCAGGTCAATCCATTCTCCTGTATTTATATTCAGAAAACCAACCCCCGGGTCTCTCTCCAGATTTCC
>DNJM01000213.1 GCA_003489085.1 Lachnospiraceae bacterium | reverse complement strand
CTAGCCAAGCTGAGCCACACCCCGGCGATTACCATATCGCCCTTAACGCAAGTGTTATTATATCTTACGAATCCCCATCTGTCAACAACTTTTTTTACTTTTTATCTGCTTTCTCCCCTTTTTTGCTCCTACCGGCCGACTGAATGTAAATGGAATGCCATCCGGCCATCCTCAGCTAACTCCATCGTCATATAAGTAGCTTCTCTGCCCTCCTGCCGTGGATAGGAAATGCTGCCAGGATTCAGTACCACAATTCCGCCGCTTTCTTCCAGGCAAGGTCTGTGGGTATGGCCAAACATTACCACATCCGCTCTTCGGTCCAGTCCTTCCATCCGGATTCGCTCCGTCCCCATAGAAACATAATAATAATGTCCATGTGTAATAAAAAACTTTCTTCCGCAAAGACTAAATTCATCCTCCCGTTTCAGATCAGAAAAAAAGTCATTGTTTCCTGCTATGATCCGAACCGGACAGCCGGCAATCGCCTCAATGTAATCCTCTGCCCCTTCTACATCTCCCAGATGAATCAGAAGATCGATTTTCCCGGTTTCCTGCAGCGCCTTCTCCAGATTCGCATGTTTCCCATGTGTATCGCTGACAATCATTATCTTCATACTGTTTCCTCACCCTGCTTAGCCAGCCTTGCTTCCATTACTGCACGCATGGCACGAAGTGCTTTTCCTCTGTGGCTCAGTTCATTCTTCAGTTCCGGCGCCATTTCTGCGGTAGTGCATCCATATTCTGGCATATAGAAAATCGGATCATAGCCAAATCCATTCTCACCTGCGATTTCATAACCGATACGGCCTTCCATCGTCTCCCGCACCACTTCCGTTGTTCCATCCGGAAATGCTGCTGCCACTGCACAGACGAAACGTGCTGTACGTTTTTCATCCGGCACTCCTTCCAGGCGATTCAGAAGCATCGTATTCTTAATATCATAAGAAGTGTCCACTCCGGCATATCTTGCCGAATAGATTCCCGGCTCCTTATTCAGATAGTCGATCTCCAGTCCGGAGTCATCCGCCAGTACGATATCCTGCGGAAGCCGCTTTGCAATCTCTGTCACCTTAATCAGCGCATTTTCTTCAAAGGTAGTTCCATCCTCCACAATATCCGCCTCAATTCCGGCTTCTTTCATGGACAAAATCTCCATCCCAAGGTCTGAAAGAATCATTTTAATTTCTTTCATTTTATTTTGATTTCCCGTAGCAAAAACAATTCTATTCATCATTGCTTTTCTCTCCTTTTAATCTGCTTTTCTTTTCGGTGGCTTTGGTCCCAGAAACTGATAGTAATACGTCTTCAGCATGCCATTATAAATCTTCCGATTCTTGTCCGCCTTCCTTCCAAAGTACCGCTCCGTATCCTCATAGGAAGTGATCAGATAAGCTGACCATGCATCCAGCTGCCGGAAGCTTTCCCCGAATTCACGATACAGCGCCGGAAGAGAAGCCTTGTCCTCCAGTCTTTCCCCATACGGCGGATTCGTAATAATGAAGCCATACTTCTTCGGATGGCTCAGATCCTTCACTGCACGCTCCTGAAAGTGGATCATCTCTTCAACTCCTGCCTTCTTTGCGTTGATCCTGGCAATTCTGACAACCTCTCCATCGATATCATAGCCCTGAATATCCGTATCCTTCGGTCTCTCGATCAGATCATTCGCTTCATCAATCGCCTCGTACCAGAGCTTTTTCGGAATCAGGTTCTTCCATGCTTCCGCAGTAAAGCTGCGGTTCATTCCCGGAGCGATATTGGCTGCCATCATAGCCGCCTCAATCGGGAAGGTACCGCTTCCACAGAAAGGATCAACCAGAATCCGATCCTTTCTCCATGGCGTCAGTTGAATCAGCGCCGCTGCCAGTGTCTCCGAAATCGGAGCCGGTCCGGCCAGCTCACGATACCCTCTTTTATGCAATGATACCCCGGATGCATCAATCCCTACTGTAACCGTATCCTTCATTAAAAAGACACGAATCGGATATTCCGCTCCATTTTCCGGGAACCATTCCATATGATATTTTTCCTGCAGACGCTTTACAATTGCTTTTTTCATAATGGACTGTATATCTGATGTGCTGAACAGCCTGCTTTTTACCGACGCAGCCTTTGCCACCCAGAACTTCCCGTCCTTTGGTATATACTCCTCCCAGGCCAGGGCTTTTGTCTGCTCAAATAACTCTTCAAAGGACTCCGCCCGGAAGCTTCCAACCTTCAGAAGTACACGCTCTGCTGTTCTCAAAAAGACATTAGCCCGCACCAGTGCTTCCATATCGCCCAGAAATGTAATCCGCCCATCCTCTACACTGGAAATTTCATATCCAAGTTCCAGAATTTCCCTTTTTAAAACCGCTTCCAACCCAAAATGACATGGTGCTATTAATTCTATGTAATGCATATTTGCTCTCCTCTTTTATCTGGTTCGCTTTAATAATACGTTTTAATCAACATACTGTCAACAAATTTTCGTATAGCCCCTTGCTCAAAAGGATCCGCCGAACCTTTATATCGCATACCCGGAAACGGCAAAAACCGGGATACGGACTACTGTGTTCCGCACCCCGGCCTTCTTACTTCCTGCCCGAGCTTGTAGCGTCTTGCTTTACTGCTTTTTAGTAGTTATCTGATTCACTGTTTGTGGATCTGTTACTGCCTGAGTAATTATTGCTGCTTTTGTCCTTGCAGTTCTTTGTTGCTGCATTTTTATTAGCTGCATTCTTGTCATAGGAATTTTTGTTGCTGCTTTTGTTCTGTTCATTAGTAGTACTGTTATTTGTGGAATAATTCTTTGCCATATTCATTTCCTCCTAAATTTATATTGCAATACTATTGTTC
>DNJM01000006.1:6772-7559 GCA_003489085.1 Lachnospiraceae bacterium | reverse complement strand
CTTATCAGGAAAAAATATAAAATTTACTACGATTGTGTCCTAAATTTCATATTCTTTTTATTGATTTATAGGGAATGCCTATTTATAATAAAAGAGATAGAGTAGGAGGAAACGAATGGAAAACCCAAATAACGATCGAAAAAATAAGAAGAATAATAAAAATAACAGGCAGGGATTCGGTATTATCATAATCACCACCTTGATTACATTGCTGCTGGTTCTGTTTCTGTACCAGATGCGGCAGGACAGTCAGTATGAGGAAATTACATACAGTAAGTTCCTGAAAATGGTTGAAGAGGGGAAAGTCGAAAAAGTGGTTATCGATACGAATCGACTGGAGATTACTCTGAAAGAGGACGAAGCAGATAAGAACGTGCTCGGAATGGCAACGACATATTATACCGGACGAGTAGAGGATGAAGAGCTTCCGTCGAAGCTCTATAAGGCAGATGTAGAGTATGAGCAGAAGATACCGGATTCTACTTCGGCCATTCTGCTGAATATATTCCTGAGTATTGTACTGCCGTTTATACTGATTTTTATTATGCTGAGCTTTGTGATGCAGAAGATGTCTAAGGGCGGAGGCATGATGGGAGTTGGAAAGAGCAATGCCAAGATGTATGTAGAGAAAGAGACCGGTGTGACCTTTAAGGATGTGGCCGGAGAAGATGAGGCCAAGGAATCGCTGCAGGAAGTAGTTGATTTCCTGCATAATCCGGGGAAATACACTGGTATTGGAGCAAAGCTTCCGAAGGGAGCCCTCCTGGTAGGACCTCCGGGAACCGGT
>DNJM01000006.1:5141-6483 GCA_003489085.1 Lachnospiraceae bacterium | reverse complement strand
CTGGTAGGACCTCCGGGAACCGGTAAAACGCTGCTGGCAAAAGCAGTGGCCGGGGAAGCAAAGGTGCCGTTCTTCTCCCTGTCCGGATCTGCATTTGTGGAAATGTATGTCGGAGTCGGCGCTTCCCGTGTAAGGGATCTGTTCAAGCAGGCACAGGCCATGGCGCCGTGTATTATATTTATCGATGAAATCGATGCAATCGGAAAAAGCCGTGATGCAGCCCTTGGGGGAAATGATGAACGCGAGCAGACGCTGAACCAGCTGCTGGCGGAGATGGACGGCTTCGATACCAGCAAAGGACTTCTGCTTCTGGGAGCGACCAACCGGCCGGAGATTCTGGATCCTGCACTGCTGAGACCGGGGCGGTTTGACCGGCGTATTATCGTGGATAAGCCGGATCTGAAAGGGCGTGTGGATATCCTGAAGGTACATGCCAAGGATGTCAAGATGGATGAAACGGTGGATCTGGAAGCCATTGCACTGGCAACGAGCGGTGCGGTAGGCTCCGATCTGGCGAATATGATCAACGAAGCGGCGATCAACGCCGTGAAGCATGGGAGAGAAGTGGTATCTCAGGCAGATCTTTTTGAGTCTGTGGAAATGGTTCTGGTTGGTAAAGAGAAGAAGGATCGGATCATGAGCCAGGAGGAGCGCCGGATCGTATCCTATCATGAAGTGGGACACGCATTGGTGGGTGCATTGCAGAAGCATGCAGAGCCGGTCCAGAAGATTACGATTGTGCCAAGGACCATGGGTGCCCTCGGATATGTGATGCAGACGCCGGAGGAAGAAAAATTCCTGAATACGAAGAAAGAGCTGGAAGCAATGCTGGTAGGTGCACTGGCAGGAAGGGCAGCAGAAGAGATCGTCTTTAATACAGTAACGACCGGTGCTTCTAATGATATTGAACAGGCAACCGGGATCGCGCGTGCGATGATTACACAGTATGGTATGTCTGAAAAATTTGGTCTGATTGGTCTGGAATCGGTTCAGAGCCGTTATCTGGATGGACGTCCGGTACAGAACTGTGGGCCGGAGACGGCAGCAGAGATCGACAAAGAGGTCATGAAGATGCTGAAGGATGCTTATGGGGAGGCAAAGCGGATTCTGACAGAACACCGCAGTTCTTTGGATAAGATCGCTGCATTTCTGATTGAGAAGGAAACCATTACCGGTAAAGAATTCATGGAGATTCTGCATGAGGTAGAAGGAATTGATCCGGAAGAGGCTTTCAAAATGAAGAAGGAAGAGCGAATCGTGGTGAAGGATGCTGAAATAGCAGAAGCGCTGAATCAGATCGGAGAACAATAAAAGAAAGACAGATATAAAAAACGGAAAAGCG
>DNJM01000006.1:0-4810 GCA_003489085.1 Lachnospiraceae bacterium | reverse complement strand
CGCTTTTCCGTTTTTTATATCTGTTCTCAGGCAGAGGTTTTATTTTTCTTTTTTCCTTAGATATAGGAACCAATAGGCACATCCCACACAGACGGCTCCGCCGATAATATTTCCAATGGTTACCGGAAGCAGATTCTTAATGAAGAAATTGCCCCAGGTGAGTGCATTTGTATCCAGGCCTGCCTCCAACGCTGCCTGTGAGTATGCAGGAATTCCGTTTGCAAAGAGTCCTGCGCTGATGTAATACATGTTGGCAACACTATGCTCAAATCCACAGAGTACGAAAATCATAATGGGAAAAAAGAGTCCTGCAATTTTTCCTGCTACATCCTTGGCAGCAAAAGAAATCCACACTGCGATGCATACTAAGAAATTGCAGAAAATTCCACGTATCAGTGCATCGCCAAAGGTCAGTGTACATTTTGATGCTGCCGTAGAAATCACGGAAACTGCCATCTGATTGTTAAATAGACTGATTTGGTGAGAATATACTATGCCTGCTGCGACAAGAAAACCACCAACAAGATTTCCTATGTATACGATGCCCCAGCTCTTCAGCATTTCCGCCAGCCGGATTTCTTTTTCCAGCAGCGGAATCACCAGTAAGGTATTACCGGTAAAAAGCTCACTTCCTGCCAGCAGTACCATCGTAAGTCCACCCGGGAAGATACATGCTCCGACGAGCTTCCCAACAGATGCGTATGGGATGGATACTGCTGCGGTTGTGGCACCGACTCCGCCCAGGCCGATAAACGCACCTGCAAGGACTGCAAGAAGAAACATCCTGCCGATGGGCGTATTCACTTTTGCTTTTCCGATTGCGATATAATTTTTTGCTATTTCAGCGGGTGTAAATAAATTCATTTTATGTGCCTTCCTATATTCATAGATATTGTATTATAGGTTTACATTGTCTGTCGTCAGATAATCTACATCCAGTTCTTCCCACCGGACTTTGTCTTCGGAGGAATTATATGTCCAGACATTGACGGTGACTCCCTTTTCCTGTGCATATTGGATCAACTCCGGTGTAATAGAAGAAACATCGATTCCACTGTAGGGAATTTCTGCTGCCTGGTCAATTGTTTCGCGGGTCGCCTCTGTATGCAGATACTGTACCTGGATCTGGTCGCTTAGTTCCCGGATGCGCTTCATCAGATCTGGTGTGGTCAGAACAATGCTGGCCTGTTCCATTCCGGCATCCCGAATGGTCTGCACCAGGTCGTCCAGATAGGCGGTATCGTCGAATTTCAGATCCAGTACGGCGTTGATGTTATAATTTTTACAGAGCTCCAGGAATTCATTTAAGGTTGGAACCTTTTCATTCGGATACAGGTCAATCTGTGCGCCGGCATCAATGATAGCCGCTTCTACCTGTGCCAGTGTAAGGCTTCCGATGTTGCCGGCACTATTGGTCATGCGGTCCATAGCGTTATCATGCATACAGACGTATTGCCCATCACTGGTACGGCAGATATCGGTCTCGATTCCCCAGGTGCCATTTTGTGCTGCCAGTTCAAAAGCAGCGAGTGTATTTTCCGGCGCCTGGATGCTGTAACCACGGTGAGCGATGATTTTCGTGCCGCTGTTCGCCAGTGCAATGGTAGCCGCTTCTTTGAGAGCTGTATTGGCCTTTCCAAGAACCTGAACCCCGGAAACAACTGTCTTCGGATCCTGTATTCCGACTTTTCCCGCAATATATTTTGTACCGCCCCGGTCAATGATAATTTTCAACGCTCCGGAAAAAGAAATCACTGCCACAAGGGACAGTGAGAGTATTGTTTTCTGAAGCCGTACGACACGTCGGCGCTTCGCACGCATTTGCCGCAGCTTCAGTTCTCGTGCTTCATATGTGTACATAAATTTTCTACCCCATAGTCCTGATTTATACTCGTAATTTATTTTTACCCTCTATTTTAATATCATACCTTCTGTATACGGGAAAATCAAGTTTTTTACGACTTTTTGAGAAATTTTTGTATTTCCAGATGGGGAGAGAATGAAGAAAACAGGAAGCAAAGCTTGGAAAATCGGCGCAGACATGGTACACTAATACAAGATACATCAGAAAGAGGATGGCAACGATGTTCGACATTGAAGAAGAATTGAAAAAGCTCCCGGCGCGTCCCGGAGTGTATCTGATGCATGATGAAAATGACAGGATTATTTATGTCGGAAAGGCGATCAGCCTGAAGAACCGGGTGCGTCAGTATTTTCAGGCGAGCCGGAACAGAGGAGCTAAGATTGACCAGATGGTGACGCATATTTCGCGGTTTGAATATATTGTAACAGATTCGGAGCTGGAGGCTCTGGTACTGGAGTGTAATCTGATCAAGGAACATCACCCGAAGTATAATACCATGCTGATGGATGATAAGGCGTATCCGTTTATCAAGGTTACGGTGGAAGAGGATTATCCGAGGATTCTGCTGGCGAGACAGATGGAGAAGGACAAGGCAAAATATTTTGGACCCTATACCAGTGTACAGGCCGTACGGGATACGATCGAGCTGATCCGCAAGCTGTATCATATCCGCAATTGCAATCGGAATCTGCCGAGGGATATTGGAAAGGAACGGCCGTGTCTGAATTATCATATCAAGCAATGCTATGCACCATGTCAGGGATTCGTTTCCAAAGAAGAATACCGTGCGTCGATTCAGGAAGCACTGAAATTCCTGAATGGAAGCTATGATACGATTATAAAAGAGCTGCAGGGGAAAATGCAGGCGGCTGCGGAACAGCTGGAATTTGAAAAAGCGATTGAGTATCGGGAGCTTCTGAACAGCGTAAAACAGGTGGCCCAGAAACAGAAGATTACGAACAGCAATGGCGAGGATCGGGATGTGCTGGCGTTTGCTTCGGAAGGGGAAGACGCCATCGTGCAGGTATTTTTTATCCGGAACGGTCGGTTGATTGGGCGGGATCATTTCTATCTGCGGATTCGTCCGGAAGAAACAGCAGGTGAGATTCTGGGAAGCTTTATCAAGCAGTTTTATGCCGGGACTCCATTTATTCCTGCCGAGCTGATGCTGCAGGAAGCGGTAGAGGACGAGAAGGTTATTGAGGAATGGCTGACACAAAAAAGAGGGCATAAGGTGAAGCTGATTGTTCCCGTAAAGGGACAGAAGGAGCGCCTGGTGGAGCTTGCCAGAAAGAACGCCGAGATGGTTCTGACAAAGGATAAGGAACGGATTAAGCGGGAAGAAGGCCGCACCATCGGGGCAGTGAAGGAACTGGAGCAGCTGCTCGGCCTTGGAAGAATCATGCGGATGGAGGCATTTGATATTTCCAATACCAATGGATTTGAATCTGTAGGTTCTATGGTGGTATACGAACGGGGAAGACCCAAACGGAATGATTATAGAAAGTTTAAGATCAAAAGTGTACAGGGGCCGGATGATTATGCCAGTATGGAAGAAGTGCTGACCAGAAGGTTTGAACACGGTCTGCGGGAGAAGAAGGAAGGCAAGGAGAACGGCAGTTTTACTGCGTTTCCGGATCTGATCATGATGGACGGCGG
Organism: Lachnospiraceae bacterium; assembly: GCA_003489085.1. GTDB lineage: Bacteria > Bacillota > Clostridia > Lachnospirales > Lachnospiraceae > DNJM01. Next base: position 1,287 of record DNJM01000006.1, on the reverse strand, counting down.
AAAAGGGCAGGTAAATGTTGCGGAGAGGGTATTGGATCAGCTGCATTTGAATATTCCTGTATGTGGTATGGTTAAGGATGATTTTCATCGAACCCGTGGGCTGTATTATCATAATCAGGAGATCCCCATCGACCGCAACAGCGAAGGATTCCGGCTGATTACGAGGATTCAGGACGAGGCACATCGTTTTGCAATCGAGTTTCACCGCAGTCTCCGCAGCAAGGGCCAGGTACATTCTGTTTTGGATGACATCCCGGGAGTCGGACCGGCCAGACGAAAGGATCTGATGCGCCATTTTCAAAGCCTGGATGCGATCCGGGCTGCCACAATGGAGGAGCTGAAGGAGCTTCCGACAATGAATGAAAAGGCAGCCAGAGAAGTATATGATTTTTTTAAGGAAAAGAAGGGGGATAAAGATGGGCAGTGTAGCAATGCAGAAGCTGATTGAGAAAATGAAGCTTAAGAATCTGACACCGGATCTGGATATGGAAGGAAGGAAGGTGGAGGTACCGGATATCAATCGTCCGGCCCTGCAGCTGACAGGGTTCTTTGAACATTTCGATGCGGAACGGGTTCAGATTATCGGATATGTGGAGTATACGTATCTGGAGAGAATGGAACCGGAGCGAAAGGAAGAAATATACGAAAATCTGCTTTCACGTAAGATCCCCTGTATCATCTACAGCAGAAATATGATGCCGGATGAGATTATGTTAAGAAAAGCAGTAGAGAATGACGTGCCGGTATTTCTGACAGATAAACAGACATCTGCGTTTATGGCAGAGATCATACGCTGGCTGAATGTAGAGCTGGCGCCTTGCATTTCCATTCACGGTGTACTTGTGGATGTATACGGGGTCGGTGTGCTGATCATGGGAGAAAGCGGAATAGGAAAGAGTGAGGCCGCGCTGGAGTTGATTAAGCGTGGACACAGGCTTGTGACAGATGATGTAGTAGAGATCCGTAAAGTAAGCGATGAAACTCTGGTAGGGAGTGCACCGGATATCACGCGGCACTTTATTGAGCTGCGCGGGATTGGAATTGTGGATGTCAAGACATTGTATGGTGTGCAGAGTGTAAAAGAGACAGAAACGATTGATCTCGTGATTACGCTGGAAGATTGGAATAAAGAGAAGGAATATGACCGTCTTGGCCTGGAAGAAGAATATACGGAATTTCTGGGAAATAAAGTGGTCTGCCATTCGATTCCGATCCGTCCGGGCCGGAATCTGGCAATTATTGTGGAAACGGCTTCCGTCAACCACAGACAGAAGAAAATGGGTTACA
>DNJM01000140.1:5168-8862 GCA_003489085.1 Lachnospiraceae bacterium | reverse complement strand
GAAAACGAGGTAAAAAAAGAATGATTGAAGAATCAAAGTGAAGACGGGTATCAATTAATAAAAAGATTAGTTGGTATCCGTCTTTCGTTGTGCAATTTATATGGAAAATATGGGAACCGTAAAAAAAATGTGCATTTTAGGAAAATTGTGATATAATATACAAATATATTGGCCGGAGACAATGGATTTCGGCGATATATGTTACCTGATAATTGTCATAATGTAAGGGGGAAATGAATTATGGCTATAAAAGAAACTGTAAAGAATGTTGAAAAAGCTGTGAAAGAAATGGTTCCGGAAGTAAAAGAGGCAGCTACAAAGGCAGCTCCGGAAGTAAAAGAAGCAGCGGTAAAGGCAAAAGAAGAAGTGAAAGAAACTGTAAAGAAGGTAAAAAAAGCGACTGCAAAGAAAGAGATCAAAACTAAAATTATGGTGCAGTACCAGGGAAAGGAAATGGATACAAAAGACCTGATTGCAGCAGTGAAGAAAGAATGGACAAAAGCAAAGAACAAGGTTGGAGATATCAAGTCTATGGATCTCTATGTAAAACCGGAGGAAAATGCAGCATACTATGTCGTAAACGGCGACTTTACCGGTAAAGTAGAATTCTAGTTCAACTGCCGGAGGGATAAAATATGAATATGACGTATGATGCCGGAGCGATAGCGGATCAGATTCTGCAGTCGGAATATCTGAAAGCAGTGATGACACCGGGATTGATTGCAGTACTGGCAGCTGCTCTGCTTACCTGCTTCCTGGGACTGAAGGTATTTCGGATCTGGATGGGACTGGCAGGACTGGTGCTTGGTCTGGCGGCCGGATATGGAATTCCGGTGTACCTTCTCGAATTGGACAGCCGGATCGGAATTGCCGTTGGGATTGCTGCAGGTATTTTGCTTGCCGTATTGGCCTATAAGCTGTATCTGGTAAGTGTGCTGTTATATTGCTGGATCACAGGAACAGTAACAGCGGCGGCTTTTCTCAGCCCGAAAGGACTTCTGTGGTGGGGGATTTGCCTGGGAATCGGCCTGATCATTGGCCTGATTGGATTAAAGCTTGCAGAGCCGGTTGTGATTCTGATGACCGGAATCAGCGGCGGACTGTCAGCTGCATCGGCAGTCGGAGCCCTGTTTGTAGTATCAAGCCAGACGATTCTGTGGATCATAGGAGGCGCACTGGCAGTTCTGGGTATTGCACTTCAGTTCGTACTGGAAGGACAGAAGCGCGGAAAGCAGGCCAGAAAAAAGGCTGCGACAATCCGGAATACAAAATCCGTGGAAAATGAGATCGCTGCAGCACGGTCGATCATTGATGATGATGAAGAATGACAAAAGAGTAAGAATGAGGAATATCTGGAAGAAGGTATTCCTTTCTTTTTTTGCGTAAGAATAGTATAATGTAGTCAGAGGCTATCGGGAAAGGAGGCTTGTCATATGATGAAGATTGATATGCACTGTCATGTAAAGGAAGGTTCCCTGGACAGCAGAGTCGGATTGGAGGAATATATTTCCCTGTTAAAAGAGAAGGGTTTTCAAGGTATGGTGGTAACAGATCATAATACCTATAATGGATATCGGAAATGGAAATACGAGCTGAAAGAAAAGCTGGGAGAAGAGTTTGTCGTCTTAAAAGGTATTGAATATGATACCCGGGATGCAGGGCATATCCTGGTGATTATGCCGGAAGGTGTAAGAATGCGCCTGCTGGAGCTCAGAGGGCTGCCGGTTGCTGCTCTGATTGATTTCGTACATCGTCATGGCGGAGTGCTGGGTCCGGCTCATCCCGGCGGTGAGAAGTATCTGAGCTTTGCACATACGAAGGGGTATTTTAAAGCACCGGAGCTGGCAAAGCGATTTGATTTCTTCGAGGTTTTCAATGCCTGCGAGTCAGCTGAATCCAATGCAGAGGCGCTCAGAATGGCCCAGAAATACAATAAGCCGGGGATCGGTGGAAGTGATGCACACAGGCCGGATTGTGTCGGAATGGCTTATACGGAGCTGCCTGAGGCTGTTACCTGTGAAACAGAGCTGATTGCACAGATCCGGAACCGGGTATCGATCAAGGCCGGCGGAGAGTTTTACACGAAGACAACAAAGGATAAGATGGGGAAGGCCAATAAGCTTCTTACGTATTCCTTCTGGTTTTATAATCAGGGGGGAGCCATGCTACGGTATTATAGCCGGAATCAGAAGCACAGATTGGAGAACCCGATTGATCCGGTGGATCCGATTGAAACGATAGCGAAAAAGAGAAGGAAACATTATCAGTCATAAAAGACAGAAGAGGTGAGCGAAATGTGGTCAAGAGAAGAATTAAAGGGAAGAGCCAAAACGGCATTTCAGAGAAATTACTGGACTACTGTGGTGGTAAGCCTGGTTGCGGCGGTAGCAATAGGGAAATTGAGTCTGCGTACCGAGGTAAATATCAATGATCTTCCGGATAGGATCCAGGAATGGGGCAGCACCGGAGAAGAGGGGTTATTTGCGGCGCTGTTTGCGTTGGTAATGGCATCCCTTGCAGGGGTGGCAGCACTGTTGATTAAGCTGTTTAAGATTTTTGTCGGAAACATCCTGCAGGTAGGTGCAAATCGTTTTTATATGGAAAACCGGGAATTCAGAAGCCGTGTGGATACGCTGTTCTATGGTTTCCGGAATGGTCATTATGGAAATATGGCGCTGACCATGTTCCTGAAGGATCTGTTTATTGCACTTTGGACTTTGCTTTTTGTGGTGCCGGGGATTATTAAGTCCTATGAATACCGGATGGTGCCTTACATCCTGTCGGAGAACCCGGGCATGCATTACAGACAGGCATTTGACATCAGTCGTCGAATGATGGATGGGCAGAAGATGGATACATTTATCATGGATCTGTCATTCTTTGGATGGTTTCTGCTGGCAGGGATTACCTGTAATATTGTGGGGATCTTTTATGTGAATCCATACTATGACGCAACGAATGCAGAGCTGTATGCGGTATTCCGTGCCCATGCATTCCATACCGGTCAGCTGACAGAGATGGATCTGCCGGGCTATGGCGGAGGCAGCTATTATCAGATGTAGAAGGGGAAGCGTATGACGGAGTTTAAAAATATCATACAGGCGGAGAGAAAGTTTTTCCGGACAGGCATACCGGCAAAGACAGTTTACCGGGAAAAGATGCTGAAACGGATGCTGGCCTGGATCGAGACAAATGAAACGCAGATTCTGAAAGCACTGCAGGCGGATCTGGGTAAGGCACCTTTCGAAGGATATATGACGGAAGTCGGGATCGTAAAGGAGGAGCTGCGGTATGCATTAAAGCACATCCGCAGCTGGGCAGGCGTGAAGAAGGTGGTCTCACCGCTGACGCAGTTTCCCGCCTGCTCCTTTCAATATCCGGAACCATATGGAGTAGTGCTGATTCTGTCTCCATGGAATTATCCTTTTCAGCTGACGGTGGTACCGCTGCTGTCGGCCATCGCAGCCGGAAACTGTGTGGTGGTGAAGCCATCGGGGCAGTCCGTGCATACATCAAAGCTTCTGCAAAGGATGGTCCGGCAGGTATTCCGGCCGGATCATGTATCCATAGTGAATGGCGGACGCGGGGAGAATGCGGCACTTCTGGAAGAAAAGTTCGACTATATTTTCTTTACCGGGAGCGTTGCTGTCGGAAAGCTTGTCATGAAGAAGGCGGCGGAGCATCTGACCCCGGT
>DNJM01000140.1:4012-4842 GCA_003489085.1 Lachnospiraceae bacterium | reverse complement strand
ATGAGACGGCGGACATTCCGATGGCGGCCAGACGAATCGTCTGGGGGAAATTTCTGAATGCCGGACAAACCTGTGTGGCACCGGATTACATTCTGGTGCAGCATAGTGTACAGGATAAGCTGTTGCATCAGATGGAAAAAATGATCCGCAAAATGTATGGATCGGATCCGATTTTAAGTCCGGATTATCCGCACATCATTAATCGGAGACATTATGACAGGCTGTGCAGCCTTATGAAAGAAGGAACAGTGGCAATCGGAGGACAGCGAAATGAGGACAGGCTGACGATTGCCCCTACGGTGCTGCTGGATGTGACCTGGGAGGATGCTGTTATGAAGGAGGAAATCTTCGGACCGATCCTTCCGGTGATCTCCTTTTTCGATCTTAAGGAAGCGGTTCATATGGTTCAGGCGCAGCCCAGACCGCTGGCGTTATATCTTTTCACGGGAAAGAAAAGCAGGGAAAAAAGGATTCTGTCCAGTCTTTCCTTTGGAGGGGGCTGTATCAACGATACGGTTGTTCATTTGGCATCTACGGCACTCCCGTTCGGCGGAGTCGGTGCGAGTGGGATGGGAAGCTATCATGGGAAGGCCGGCTTCGATACCTTTACACATCAGAAAAGTATTATGAAAAAAGCAGTGAAAATTGATCTGCCGGTGCGATATGCACCTTATGGGAAGAAATTGAAACTGCTGAAGGCAGTACAACATTGAGTATTATAAAGTATAGAAAACCCCTTACCGGAGGGGCGGCCGGATATGCGGCTGCTGTTTTTCGGGTAAGGGGTTTGTTTCAAATCGGAAACCGTATTATTTCCTAAAATTCTTCAA
>DNJM01000140.1:1300-3736 GCA_003489085.1 Lachnospiraceae bacterium | reverse complement strand
ATTCTTCAAATGCTCCTGAATGTCTTTTAAGGCCTCGTGATGTGTCAGCGAATGCATGCGTGGGAAAGCCTTTAACAGACGGCGGTTGGTGTGTCCGGGAAGATCAGTAAGTTCCCGATAGCGTCTTTTCAGCTCCAGGATACGCTCTGATATATCGTCTGATATGTTTTCTCTTTTTTCCTGTATGGACTGGGTTGTTTCTTCCAGCCTTTCCTGCAGTTTTTGCTTTTTCTCTTCGCTGAATTCCAGCGTTTCAATCACATTTCTGTAGATGTTCTCACCGATTTCATCCGAAATGGAGTGAAGCTCCTGAGCTATCTGTTCCATAGATTCCAGACGACGGTTCAGCTTCAGGATACCGGAAGCGGTTACATACAAATCCGCAAAAAGGACGATGCCAAGCAAAAGAATCAAAACGATGCCGACAGAGTGGGGAAGCAGGTTGGTCAAAGTCACGATCAGAGGATGAAAGATCTTGACGATAAAGACGCAGGCAACACCCCAGATCAATGAGAACAGAAGGCAGACATAGCCATTTAAGTTTAATGGCATATCGGAATAATCCCACCAGCGGCTATGAAACAGTTTCTCTAACAGAAAGCCGGTAAACCATTCCAGAACGGTTACGACAACTGTGGAAATCAGGTACAGCAGAATCAGGTTGGAGGCAAACGGTTGCAGCAGTGAAACCACGATGCCGACGCCGAAACCATATACCGGACAGATGGGGCCGTTCAGGAATCCACGGTTGACAAAGCGCTTTTCCTTAAAGGCGGCGAAGGCTACTTCTGTGCACCAGCCCAGGAATCCATAGATGAAAAAATATAAAAGAAAATGATACAAATCACACCCTCCTCAGTATTTGCTTGAATAATTCCTTATTATAAAAGGAATCAGGCAGATTGTAAAGGGATTCCTGGGAGGTTCAAAAGAATTTTCTTAAGGAGTTATACTTGACAAACTATGAGCAGCTGGTATACTGATAAAGAGAATCATTATCAATAAGAGGAAGCGGGAAGGATTTCCTGTGAGGAGAAGGGAACAGATGAAAATGAAACTAAAGGAAGGAAAAAACCATAAGGTGTATTGCGTCAGGGAGATTCATCTGGAGCTGAATCTGGAACGGCGTCTGGAGGCACTCGGCCTGACAGAAGGAACGCGTGTAACGATCCTGAATAATGATAAAAAGGGAGCTTTAACCGTGCGGTTCAGGGGGACGCGTTTTGCAGTCGGAAAGCGCATTGCAGATCATATTCTGGTGGAGGAGGTACAGGCATGAGTCAGGAAAAGACAATCAATGTAGGATTTATCGGGAATCCGAACTGTGGAAAGACCACACTTTTTAATGCCTATACGGGTGCAAATCTGAAAGTGGCGAACTGGCCGGGGGTAACGGTAGAGAAGAAGGAAGGCTATACCACCTATGAAAATCAGAAATTTAAGCTGATCGACCTGCCCGGGATCTACAGCCTGACCTCCTATACAATGGAGGAAACAGTTTCCAGGGAGTGTATCCTGAGCGATGAGGTGGACGTGATTGTTGATGTGGCGGATGCCTCCAGTCTGGAACGTAATCTGTATCTGACACTGCAGCTGATCGAGCTTGGCAAGCCTGTCATCCTGGCATTGAACATGATGGATATCGTTGAGGAGCGAGGGATGGAGATCGATCTGCACCGTCTGCCGGAGATGCTGGGAATCCCGGCCATTCCGGTCTGTGCAAGAAAAGAAACCGGACTTTCTATTCTGATGCATGCAGTGGCGCATCATAAGGAAAATACATCGCAGGGACCACTGATTCATCACCATGACAATCGGCCATCGATGCATCAGCATGATCATCATAAGGAATATGCCATGGTATACCGGGATGAGATCGAGGATAAGATTGATCTCCTGATGACGGTACTGAAGAAGGATGATCCGGATATCATAAACCCGAGATGGCATGCGATCAAGCTGCTGGAACAGGATGCAGCAGTGATGAAGCAGTTTCCGGTGGATCTGCCCGAGGTACTGGATCGAAGCTATGAGAAGGATATTATCAATGAAAAGTATGATTTTATTGAAGAGGTCATTCAGGAAACACTGGTAAATAAGAGTCGAAAAGAGGCAATGACAGATAAGATCGATCAGTATATGACCAGTAAATATCTGGGTCTTCCGATTTTCCTGGCAATTATGGCGCTGGTATTCTTTCTGACATTTACGATCGGTGACTGGCTGAAGGGATATTTTGAGATCGGGCTGGATGTATTTTCCGGCGCGGTTCGGGACGGCCTGACAGCTCTTCACGTCAGTAATTTATTGATCTCTCTGATTGTGGACGGCATTATTTCCGGTGTCGGAGGAATCCTGACCTTTCTGCCGAATATTTTTATCCTGTTTCTGGCGCTGGCCTTTCTGGAAGACAGTGGATATATGTCCCGAGTGGCT
>DNJM01000140.1:0-1001 GCA_003489085.1 Lachnospiraceae bacterium | reverse complement strand
GTGGATATATGTCCCGAGTGGCTTTTGTCATGGATGATATTATGAGCCATCTGGGACTTTCCGGCCGGGCATTCATCCCGCTGCTTCTGGGATTCGGCTGCTCCGTTCCGGCGGTTATGGCATCGCGGGCACTGGAACACCGGAAAGACAGGCTGAAGACGATATTGATTACACCATTCATGTCATGCAGCGCAAGACTGCCGATTTATGTGCTGTTTTCACATATGTTTTTCGAAAAGTATGCGATGCTGGTCTGCTATTCCATGTATCTGCTGGGGATTGTAGTTGCGATTGCCACTGCATTCGTGATCTCGAAAATAGATAAAAGCAAGGCAGAGCACACTCTTTTAATCGAACTTCCGGAATACAAGACTCCGAATGCCAGAACCATTGCGATCTATGTATGGGAAAAGGTAAAGGACTATCTGACCAAGGCAGGAACAGTCATTTTCGTAGCGTCGATTGTAATGTGGCTGATTCTGAACCTGGGTCCCCAGGGATATGTAACGGATATCAGCCAGAGCTTCGGCTCTATGATCGGAAGAGCATTAGCACCGCTTCTGGCACCGACCGGACTGGGATACTGGCAGATCGTAGTAGCACTGATTGCAGGAATTGCTGCCAAAGAAGTGGTGGTATCATCCTTAAGTGTTCTTTTCGGTATTTCCAATGTGGCATCACAGGCGGGCATGAGTACGATGGCAGCCACGCTGGGTACGATGGGCTTCACTGCAGCAAACGCATATGCCCTGATGGTATTCTGTCTGCTTTACATACCCTGTACGGCAACGATCGGAACGATTCACCGGGAGACAGGAAGCAGAAAAATGACAGCTGCTTTTGTTACTTTCCAGCTTGTGGTTGCATGGCTGGTGAGCTTTCTGGTATTCCAGGTTCTAAGGATCCTTTGGTAAAAAGAGAAAATATGGAGTGTTTTTATGCGCCGGAAACTATTTTTCGGCGCTATCTTTAAATTCTGATTGATATATCTTATTCTATTG
>DNJM01000014.1 GCA_003489085.1 Lachnospiraceae bacterium | reverse complement strand
TAAATATAATAAGGGGGCATCTCTGTCCCGAACAGCAGGAGGCAGATTATGAACATAAGACAACTGGAATGTTTTATAGAAGTAGCGAAAACACTGAATTTTACCAAAGCGGCGCAGAATCTTTTTTTGTCACAGACAGTGGTCACCAATCATATCCGGCATCTGGAAGAATCGATCGGCTTCCCTGTATTTGAACGGGATAAGAAAAGTGTTTCTCTTACGGAAAACGGCGCCATACTCCTTCAGGAAGCGCGGCAGGTGATTGAATCCTCTGTCTCCTGCCAGAATCTTGCATTTCAACTGAAGACCGGCTATACCGGCATCATCCGTCTTGCCTACATCAGAGGAATCGAGCAGTGTATTTTAACCGGTATTCTTGGAGATTTTTATCAGAAGTATCCGAATATTCACTTTGAACTGTTCCGGGACGGTCCGGACAGTGTACAGCAAATGCTGGCAAGAAATGAAGTGGATGGAATCTTTACCTTCCACCCAACATTGAATGAATATTATGAAACGATTTTGATCCAGTCCTTCCCTCTGGTAGCAGCGGTCAGCAAGAGCCATCCTTTTGCGGCGCACACATCCGTATCTTATTCGCGCCTGATACGAGAGACCCATGTGGTCTTCGACTCCAGCAATCAGAAGGTGACTGCACCGAACCTGGACAACACCCTTCTGAAGGTGGCCATCAACACCTGTACCGCAGTCATCCCGGAGTTCATCGTAAGTTATTCTTCCTATGAAAAATATATCTGCTATATGCCCCTGACCGATCTGGATATCTCGTTTGATATCTACTTCATATACCGCAAAACAAATCAGAATCTCTCATTTCGCCACTTCCTGAATAACATCCGCCAGGTGCTGCAGGATACATGAACAAAAACAGCGGATACCCGATGATTTTCGCGCATCCGCCATCTCTTCTTTATAAAGCAGCTTCTGTATTTATTTTAATGGTTCAATACACGCACCATTTGTAGCGATCACTCTCTGGTACCATGTAAACGATTTTTTCTTTATACGTTTCAGCGTGCCTTTTCCCTGATTATCGCGGTCAACATAGATGTAACCATAACGTTTTTCCATTTCTCCGGTAGCAACGCTGACCAGGTCAATGGGCCCCCAGCTGGTGTAGCCCAGTAAATCCACGCCGTCCTCATAAATGGCGGCCTTCATTTGTTCCAGGTGCTTAGACAGATAGTCAATACGGTAATCATCCTGAATACTTCCGTCCGGATTTACCACGTCAGCGGCACCCAGTCCGTTTTCTGCTATAAACAGCGGCTTTTGATATCGGTCATACAGTTCATTCAGCGTGATCCGCAGTCCAATCGGATCGATCTGCCACCCCCACTGGCTGGTGGGCAGATACGGGTTATAGACACCCCGTACCATATTCCCGGGCTGGTTGGCTTTGTGTGACGGATCAGCACTTTCCACGCGGCTGGAATAATAGGAAAAACCGATAAAATCCACAACACCCTGCTTCAAAATTTCCGTATCCCCCGGCTCCATCTGAATCCGGATCTTATGCCTTTCATAATACGCCAGAACTTTTCCTGGATAATAGCCGCGAACCTGGACATCACTGAACAGACTATATTTATCCGTGCGGAACATTTTGGCAAGAACATCCTGCGGATTACAGGTTTCCGCATAAGTCTGAGGATAAACCACCATACATCCCACCCGATTTTCAGGGTCAATTGTGTGCGCCAGTTTTACCGCCATAGCACTGGCAATAAACTGGTGATGCGCAGCCTGATATTTCACTTCTTCATCCTTGTCAATGCTCTCGTGATCGACTCTACCGCCATTTATCAATAAACCGGCCGCATTGAAAGGATTGATCAAAACAGCATTGATCTCATTGAAGGTCATCCACATTCTGACCTTTCCTTTATACCGCGAAAATACTGTTTCGCAATATTTGACAAAGCATCCGATACACCGCCGGTCAAGCCATCCGCCGTATTCTGTTACCAGTGCATACGGCATCTCATAATGGCTTAAAGTGACGATTGGCTGAATGCCGGCATCCAGAAGCATATCAATTACACGGTCATAAAACTGTAAACCCGCTTCATTTGGCTGTTCATCATAGCCATGGGGATAAATCCTGCTCCAGGCAATCGACATACGGAAGCAGTTTACACCCAGCTCTTTCAGCAGGGCAATATCTTCACGGTAACGGTGGTAGAAATCGATCGCTTCATGACTGGGATAATATTTTCCCGGAAGAATGCCGTCCGTAACCTCGCGGCTTTCCGTGCGGCTCCCGGCGGTGATTACATCCGCGGTGGAAAGCCCCTTGCCATCCGTCAGGTAAGCTCCTTCGATCTGGTTGGCCGCCGTTGCGCCTCCCCATAAAAACCCTTTTGGAAATTCCATATTCTATACACTCCTTTCCTTACATTTTCATCATGCGTACGTCCGGGTGATCGTCTGAATTTGTTATGGCAATAACGACCGTATCAGAATAACCGGCAGAATGGATCTCTTTCAGACTAAAGCTCATCAGCTTCTGCCCCCGGCATACCTTGTCGCCAACCTGGCAGAGAGGATAAAACCCCTTTCCTTCCATTGCGGTCGTATCGATCCCCACATGAATCAGTAATTCCAGCCCATTGTTTCCCAAAAGCCCGATTGCATGTTTCGTATCCGCAACCATTGTGATCTCTCCGTCAAAGGGCGCATACACGTTTTCCTCGGCCGGCCTGACCCCTGTACACTTTCCGACCGTACCGCTGGCAAAAACCGGGTCTGTAATCTCCTCCATGGGGATCAGTTCGCCTGCTACCGGCGAATAAAATTCATTTACTGTTTCTGATGCAGGATAAACTTTTAATTTTGCCGGCTCATCCTCCTCGGTCCCCAGTATCCAGGCAACCACAAAAGATACCAGAAAGCCGATTGCCAGTGTGATGAGAGCCATAAAAATATTATCGGGGTCTTCTCCCATAAAGGTAGGTAATGCGGGAATGCCCGGCGTTGCGAGCGCATAACGCTTTAAATGACTGATACCTGCAAATACGCCTCCGGCTGCGCCGCCGATTACGGACGCGATCAGCGGCTTATGGAACTTGACAATGATGCCGTACAGGGCAGGCTCTGTAATCCCGCACAGAGCGGTTACACCCGTGGAGAAACCAAGTTCTTTGGTTTTGGCGTTCCGGCTTTTAATGGCAACTGCCAGTGTAGCGCCTGCAACAGCGAAATTGCTCGCCAATACGCCGGGACCGCAGACAGTTTCATATCCCATATCCGCCAACTGTACCGTCTGCAGCGCAGGGAAGATTGCCAGGTGCATTCCGACAAATACCAGCAAAGGAAATACAGCGCCGACAACAGTGGGAACAAGCACAGGAAGATGGGTGTCCAAAAAGGACAGCGCTATCGCAAATATTCTTCCGAGATAAGAACCGAGAGGTCCAATGACAATGAGTGCGACAGGGGCAGTAATACCCAATGTCAGCAAGGGGCGAAGGACCGCCTTGACTACATTCGGGGAATATTTTTCCGCAAACCGTTCCACAAAGGACATAAACAAAACCGTAAGTATGATAGGAAGTACGGAAGATGAGTATGACCACAAGGTAACCGGCATATGGAAAAACGAAACCGGTTCTCCCGCCGAGACAAGCGCCGACCAGTTCGGATGAAGCAGCACGCCGCCT
>DNJM01000108.1:3369-14297 GCA_003489085.1 Lachnospiraceae bacterium | reverse complement strand
AATAAATAAAAAGAATATATATAAGCGCTCCCCGGCAGCAGATGCACCAGGAAGCGCTTTTTTTGTCTCCAGATTATACATTTCTTTCGGCTTCTCTTTTCATAACATCCTTTAAAATATTCCGCAGGCCTGAAATACACCAACTGCCAGANNAAATTTTGCAGCAAAAAACTTATTGACATTCTAAAAAACAGTATGAAAAATTAAAGTTTTGAGAGATAATAGAAAATTATTCGACAATTTAGCTGTAAATAGTAACTTTTGAGAAATTGATTTCCATGTCAAAAATCAATTTCTCATTATTTTCTATCTGACAGCCTGCGAAACATACCTATTAACACTGCCACAGCGGCAACAGAAAGCACTACCTCGGTTACGAACTGGGAATACGCAAGTCCATACAGAGGAAAGAAATAATTAAGGATAAAAAGTGCCGGAATTTCCAACACGATTTTTCTTAAAATTGCAAAAAGCAGTGATTTCCCGCCCATTCCACATGCCTGAAATACACCAACTGCCAGAAAATCTGTACAAAAGAACGGAAGCGCCAGACAAAAGCCACGCAAGAACCGACTTCCATAGGCTATAATCTGTTCATTACTCATAAAGAGAGAGATCAACATACCGGAACCGATGTAATATCCAATGGCAACCACAACCAGGAACGAAACTGAAAGCCTGACAGCAAAAAGAACCGCATCCTTCATACGCTTTCCCGCTCCGCTGGCATAATTATAGCTGACAAGCGGCATAATTCCCTGTGAAAGTCCGAATGCTATCTGCATCGGTACCATATTGATTTTCTGCGAAATTCCCATCGCCGCTACTGCATCGGCTCCATAGGCTGAAGTACCGGTGCCGCCAGGGTTACGGCAGCATTCTGCACCGGATCATTCAGCATTCCTACAAAATAGGTATCAGCCAGATTGTAAATCACCATCACCAGCGAACTGATAATCGTTGGTACAGATAAGGTCATAACCGCTCTGGGAATAGGAGTTTTCTCAAATAGCAGTGTCTTATCTTCCTGTTCCATCTCATTCTTTCCTCCCTTCCAGGATTTCTGCTGCTTCACTTCCCTTTCGAATGCCGAAGTTGCTCACAGAACCATCCTGCCAGTAAATGATGACAGTCATATTCTCCTCCAGATCCTCTTCGTGCCAGAACCCCTGCATATTATAGCTGATCAGATCCTGATATCCTCCCATGAATTCCTCCGGCGCCAGGGTAAGAATATCCGCTTCACCGGCAGTTTCCATCTTATATACCGGTTCATCTTCTATCTTGCGATAATCCTCCCACTGGACTTTTTCAACCTCTTCCGGCAGAATCTCCTTTTGAATCGTACATCCATATGTTTCCATCATCCCGAGAGTTTCTGTGAATTCCTCATATACCGGAAGAGAAACACCCTGATAAGATCTTGCCCCATTGTCTTCTTCATAACACTCTACCTCCAGCTGAGCCTTGGGCTGCTTCCCGCGAAGATCCAGTATATTGGTCTTCTGCAATTCCTCATTATAGGCTGTCAGAAGCCAGTTTTTCTCTTCCTTGCTCAGGTTCATCGGCTGATAGGCTTTCCGGAAATCAGAAAACGAAATTTCATCAATATTACAGGTCAGCAGTTCCGACATCTGAAAGGCAGACTGACAATAGGCGCTGTCATGCAGAAACAGCCGAATCAGCTGTACCTGCTGCTCCTTCGATGCATAATAGGTCCGATATACCCGTCTGCCATTATCCAGATGGAACATCACGTAAAATGCCTCTTCATACGGCAGGTCTTCTTTGGTATACTGCTCAAGCTGTTGTTTCTTCAATATATTTTCCAGCCGGTCATAAATCTCATTGTTCATGGGAATCTCCAGCCGGTCAAGTGATTCATCGATATAAAAATCTCCCGGCAGCTCAATATACTGCAGACAACTGTCCGTTTTTACCGCTACCCGATTCACTTCACTGCGCTTGGGAAAATAGGTGTCATAACCGATCAGATCGTACTTATAAAAAATAAAGAGGCCTATCACCAGTACCAGAGAAACCACCAAAGAAGCTTTTCGGTTCAGAATCTTCCTGAAGTCCATATGATAAATAAATTCAATCATCAGGTTCAGCAGCACTGTACTGATCAGCGCTGATACCAGCAGCCATTTTTCAGACCGTACACTCTGAGAAGCCACCCACAGACCAATTACCAGCGCTGCCGGTATGGTAACAGCTACCTTTAGAATTCCTTCCGCCTGCCGGAATACCAGTGCATTTTCTGATGTTTCCACCGGCCGTATGTGGCAAAGCCACATTGCAAGCGCTGTCATCAATATAACAGCCAGAAGCACAACCAGTACATAGCTTATTTTCAGCTGCCCCTCTTTTGCCAGCAGTTCGATCGAATAAAGATAGCTGCCAATCGGTGAATAGATTTTCCCTGTGTTCGTCTTTGCAAGATACGTTTTATAGAAAAAATCCTGCATATGTTCCAGTACCCAGCCAAAAACTGTTCCGTAAATCAGCAGGATACCAGTGGCGAGAACCCCCACTGTCGGCCGTCCTGTCAACATCATGGCCAGCACAGCCACACTGTAAATCAAAAGAAAGCACAGCAGATTCCATGCAGCCGTCCGAATACACCAGGAAACCATATCCGGAAAGGTGATCTTCTCTACTGCCCCAAGTATCAGCAGCATCACATAAGAAAGCACATACGGGACAAGAAATATCATAACTCCGTTCAGATAAACAGCAGCGAACCGCTTTTCCCGACGAACAGGAAGACTGTAATAAAAGTCCAGCTTCTCTCTGGAATGCATCCAGGCAAACCCGGTAATTCCGAGAAAGACAGCCGCCAGAATCACGAATGCGACTGCCATCTGACTCTTCGGACCCACATAATCTTTATACCAATACAGCAGATCCTTCCACTCAAAATAGCTGTATGGTTCCTCCAGCAGTGACAGCTTATTTTCCAGCTCGATCATCCCCATCAGCGGAAATACAATTACCGCTGCAATAGACATAAGCGCCACCATCCAGCCACGCTGCCTCATGTCCTGACGCATAAGCTTATACAAGGAAATCCGTGATGTCATATCCGGCCACCTCCGTTTCACTGATAAATATTTCTTCCAACGAAAGTGGAAGTACCTCTGCAAATAATGGATCCTTGTCCTGAATGCAGTCCAGTATTTCTATTCGGGTTCCTCTGGCGATGACTGTCAAAAGAGAGCCCCGCTTATCACTCTTTAAGACATCCAGTTCACGCAGTATACTTTCCTCATCCAGCGGATTCTTCATAACGCACTGGATCTTATGAATATGGAATTTCATTTCCTCCAGATCCTTCGTAAACAGGATACCTCCTTTATGCAGCAGACCAACATGATCACAGATATCCTCCAGTTCACGCAGATTGTGGGAGGCAATTACCGGAGTAAAGTCCCTCTCCATCACCTCAGCCGCAAAAAGGCTTTTCACTGCCTGCCGCATGACCGGATCCAGGCCGTCAAAAGTCTCATCACAGAGAAGATATTTCGTCCTGGTACAGACCCCCAGCAATACGGACAGCTGCTTTTTCATTCCCTTGGAAAATGTATTAATTTTTCTGGAAATATCCATCTGAAATTTCTTTGCCAGATCCAGAAACAGATCCCTGTCAAAACCCGGATAGATCTCCGCATAGTATTCCTTCATATTGTCCGGTGTGGCATTCGGCAGAAAGTATCCGGTATCGGAAAGGAAACACACCTTCTGCTTTGCTTCCGGATTCTCAAAGACTGTCAGTCCATCTATCGTAACGGAACCGCTGTCTGCCTTAATCACCCCGCTTAACACCCGCAGAAAAGTGCTTTTTCCTGCGCCATTGCTTCCGACCAGGCCAAAAATGTGTCCCTCCTGTATGGTTGCGGTGACACAGTCCAGTGCCCGGATGTCCTGAAACTGCTTACTCAATTCTCTGACTTCTATCATATACTGCCTCCCTCTTCCCAGCATGCCTCAACAATTCTGATACAGTCCTCCTTCGACAGGCCTGCTTCTTTTCCCTGCTGCACCAATCCTTCTAATTCTTCCCTCACTGCTTTCTTCCGGTTCTCTATCAATACAGAGCAATCTGCAACAAAGTTTCCTCTTCCTTTGACCGGATAAATGTATCCCTGCTGTTCCAGAACTGCATATGCCTTCTGAATTGTATTCGGATTGATGGAAAGCTCCATTGCAAGAGAACGCACGGACGGCATCTGAGCATCCGGCTGCAGAACTCCTTTCATAATCAGAGTCTGGAAACGCTCTACAATCTGTTCATATATCGGCTGTCGGTTCTGATAATCAATCGAAATCATAGCTTTCTTCCTCCTGTTTGCCGGAGTGTACTATCTATATTAGTACACTTATCATATCCTGTTTCCGATCTCTTGTCAATGATCAACAAACAATCAAAAACGGAGACCCTTTTTCAAAAGAATCTCCGTTTCCCGTCCGTATTGTCTTCCTATTCCTCAAACGGATACCGCATTCCCCATTCCGCGCGCATGGCATCCATCCGCTCCAGCATCGCTATGGTTTCCTTGTGCGGCATCTCCGCACATTCCATCTTTCCTTCCCGAATCGCCTTCACACAGGCCAGCACTTCATATTCAAATCCATTGATCCGCTCCGGTACGGCAATTTCCCGAACCAGCTTTTTCTGATTGTCATAGATCCGGATGTTCCGTATATGATTGACGTCATCCGCTACCAGATACCCTTTCGCTCCATAGATGATTCCGTTCTGCTCTGTTCCGCCGAGTATATTGCTGTGCATCATTGCCACTTTTCCATCCGGATAGTGAAAAATCGCCATATTCTGTGCATCGACACCTGTCGCATAAGGAACCCAGGAAGTCTGCATGGACGTCATTTCGCTTCCCAGCACCATACTGATAAAGTTGAGTGGATATACACCTACATCCAGAAGCGCTCCTCCTGCCAGCTCCGGCTTATAAAGGCGCTCTACATTCCGGATATCATATCCCAGGTTCGCTGTCACCATATGGATCTCACCCAGCTCGCCGGAGGAAATCACCTCTTCTATCAGCTTTCGGGAGGGCAGATAGCGTGTCCAGATCGCCTCTGCTGCCAGAAGTCCCTTCTCCCTGGTCAGTGCAAGAACTTCTTTCGCCTGTGCGGCATTGGCCATAAAAGCCTTCTCTACAAGAATATGCTTTCCATGCTCAAGGCAAAGCTTCGCATGTTCATAATGGTGAGAATGCGGGGAAGCTATATAGATCATCTCAATCTCCGGATCATTTACCAGCTCCTCGTAGGAACCATATGCCTTCTTTACATGGTTTTCTTCTGCAAACTTTCGCGCCTTTTCAAGTGATCTGGAGCCAATGGCATCACACTGTGTTTCTTCCAGCGCATTCAGTGTAAACGCCATCTTTCTGGCAATCACACCTGCACCTAATATTCCTATCTTCATAATTTCAGGCCCTCCTCTTCTACGTTCCCATTCCATCTACTCCGCTTCTTTTACAAAATGAAAGAGCCTGCTCTGATAATCTCCCCACAGCTCTTTCACCGGGAAGCCAAGCAGCATCAGTTCTTCTCCTGTGTAGCGTTCTTCCGTATCTTCTAATCTGTATATGGCTGTATCTGCAAGTCCTTTCAGCCGGATTCTCCTGCTGTGACCATTTGCCGTGGAAAGTACCTGTACATAGGTTACCATTGCCTCGCTGCCGTCCTTTGCCGCTACTTCCCAGCAATCATACGGCTTTTCCATCGTCCATGATGCAATCCGGTAATAATCCCCGGTCTGAATCAGATTCTGATATTTATGACAAAGTTCCACCTGACCCGGAATCTGTTTCCTGTCCTCTTCAGAAATTTTCGTGATATCTAACTCATATCCGAAGGTTCCGGCAAGTGCTACATGACCACGGGTAGCAAATGGAGTGGTTCTGCCTACCGTATGGTTCGGGCAGTCACTGACGTGGGCACCGATCGTAGAAAGTGGGTACAGAAGTGCCGTACCCTCCTGGATCCGCAGACGCTCTATCGCATCCGTATCATCAGAGCACCAGATTTGCGGGCTATAGTACAGCATACCCGGATCGAATCTGGCTCCTCCGCCGGAGCAGTTTTCCAGAAGCAGGTCCGGAAATTCTGTAACCAGCCGTTCCTGCAGTTCATAAACCCCCAGCATATACCGATGGAAAAGCTCTCCCTGCCGATCTGCCGGCAAACAGCTGCTGCCCATATCGGAAAGCTGTCTGTTCATATCCCATTTGACATAGGCTATCGGCGCACTCCGCAGAATCCTTGCAACAGATTCATATGCATACTCCCGTACCTCTTCCCTGGAAAGATCCAGGACATACTGGCTTCGGCTCAGGGTGCCCTCCCGGCCTGGGATCTGAATGGCCCAATCCGGATGTGCACGGTACAAATCCGAATCCGGAGATATCATCTCAGGTTCAAACCAGATACCGAATGCCAGGCCGATCTCATTTACCTGCCGCACCAGCTCCGGTATACCGCCCGGAAGCTTCTCTTCATTTACCGTCCAGTCTCCGAGAGAGCAGGTATCGCTGTTTCTCTTTCCGAACCAGCCATCATCCATTACCAGCATTTCTATACCGTCTTTTTTCGCTTCCCGGGCAATGGAGAGCAGCTTCTCCGTATCAAAATTAAAATACGTCGCCTCCCAGTTATTAATCAGAATCGGGCGCTTTTTATAAAGATACGGACTGCGGATCAAATGATTTCGATAAAAATCATGGAACGTACGGGTCATTTTCCCCAATCCCTGATCAGAAAAGGTCATCACTACTTCCGGCGCCTGGAAGACATCTCCCGGCTTCAGCTGCCAGCAGAAGTCTCCTTCGTGAATTCCCATGGTCATACGTACCTGATCATGCTGAGACAACTCTGCCTGTGCAATAAAATTTCCAGAATAAACAAAATGCATCGCATAGACATTTCCCGTCTCCTGCGTCGTTTCCGGCGTTGCCAGTGCAATAAACGGGTGCTCCTGATGGCTGGATTCCCCACGTAAAGAAGACATTCTCTGTTTCCCAAAGCGGATCCGGCCGCGCTCTATCTGCCGTTCTCTTGCCCAGGAGCCTCTGAGACTAAGCATTTCAAAATCCTCATTGTCCATATCCAGGCAGGCACTATATACCTTTTCCAGACGAAGCAGTTCGCTGCCTTCGTTGATCAACTGCACACTTCTGGTAATAATATCCCGTGTTTCGAATACCGAATAGGCCAGCACTGCCTTTATATGCAGAACCGGATCTTCACAGATCAGCTTCAGAGTTTCTACCTCTTCTTCCGTTCCAAAAGAGGCCGGAAGACCGTCAAGCTTCTCTTTTCCCTTTCTGATCTCATGAGAATGATAAAACAGCTCGCTTCCAATACTACCCGTTTCATTCCGGATATCCAGACAGCTTTCCCGGTAATCCCCAATACCGCCCGTAGGATACTCCATGGGAAATTTATCCAGGAAGGAACATTTAGCTCCTTTCCGCACAGATGGCGTATACGGCTCCTCATCCGTACGAAGCGGATACCCGCTTCCCATTCCCTGCAGTCTTTTTCCATAATAAACATGGCCTGTATAACCTTCCTCAGTCAGCCCAATGATATAAGTAGTATGTTCCGTATCCAGCTGGAACAGCCTCTTCTCCTCGTTATACCGAATGCCCATAGTATTCTCCTTTGATTATTTTTATTTTTAAATTTCGTTTTAAGTTTAACGCTCTAATTTTAATCTATGCCAAACCTCATGTCAATTGTATATATAAAATACGAATACATTTTGCATGAATTATTTTCTAACTTCTCCCACTTATAGAATTTCATTTTTCACAGATACTAGTACTGTATCAAAAAGAAAAAGGAGGAGCCAACATGAGCGATATTTCTATTCTGGACTTACAGAATCTCCGCCATCTGATCGGAGGATATTCCAATACGCATTGCAAAATGGAAGACTATGCTTCCATGGCAAGGGATGAGGAAGTAAAACAGTTATTCCGCGAAGCAGCAGATTCTGCAATGAAAAACAAACAGGAGCTGATGAAGTTTCTGGGTTAGAATACTGAAAAACAAAGCTGATAGATTCTATATGTAGGAGGGATACCCATGGATGATAAGACAATGGTCTCTGATGCACTCGTCGGTGCAAACGGGGAATTAAAGATGTTCGGCGATATGATACCACAGACAGAAAACAAAGAATTGAAACAAACTTTAAAGCAGATGCGTAATGCCTGTGAAATGTCACAGGAAAAGCTTTACGAGCTGGCCCGCAGCAAGAGTTACTATGTACCTGCGGCAAAGGCCACTGAAACGGAAGTACAGCACGTAAAATCCATTTTAACACAGCCAGCCATGAAATAACCGACAAGCACACTCTGACAGACCGAAGCCACTGCACGGAAGTCCATATACACTCCCGTGCGGCGGCTTTTTTATTCTTCTGACAATTTTTTCAGCAGCATTTCTCTTATCGTCTTAGGATCAGCCTTTCCTCCCAACGTCCGCATAGACTGACCTACCAGGAAGCCAAAGCTCTTTTCTTTTCCATTCTTATAATCCTCCACTGCCTGTGGAGAAGCCCGCAGCACCTTCTCCACCGTCTCTTCGATCAGAGTGTTGTCAGAAATGGCCAGCAGACCATGTTCCCTGGCATATGCCTCTGGTTCCACATCTTCTATAAAAATGATCTCAAAAATCTTTTTCGCCGTCTGACGGTTGATCATGCCCTCCTTCTGCATCCGAATCAGCTCTGCCAGATGCTTTGAAGAAAATGCCAGCTCTTTTGCTTCTCTGGCATACTCCTTCATCAGGCGCAATACTTCTCCCATAAACCAGTTTGCCGCTTCTCTGGCATCTCCACAAATCACTGCTGTTTCTTCAAACCGTTCCGCCAGATCGATCTCTTCCGTCAGAATCTCCGCATCATAAGCCGGCAGACCATACTGGCTTTCCAATCGTTGTTTTCTTTCTTTTGGGAATTCCGGCTGTGCCTGCCGGACAGCCTCCATCCAGGCATCGCTGATATAGACCGGTGGCAGATCCGGATCCGGAAAGTAGCGGTAATCCTTCGCATCCTCTTTAGAACGCATGGAACAGGAGGATTCCTTATTGTCATCCCAGCGCCTGGTTTCCTGCAGAACTGTCCTTCCCTCCTCGAGCAATTCTATCTGTCTCTCTGTCTCTGCTTCAATGGCCCTCTGGATCGCCTTAAACGAATTCAGATTTTTCATTTCCGTCCGGGTTCCGAATGCCGTACTTCCAACCGGCCTGACAGAAAGATTCACATCCGCACGCATGGAGCCCTCCTGCAGCTTACAGTCGCTTGCCCGAAGATACTGAATCGTATGCCGAAGAGTTTCCAGATAGACTATCACTTCTGCAGCACTTCTCATATCCGGTTCGGATACGATTTCAATCAGAGGTACCCCGCTTCGGTTATAATCTACCAGAGAACACTCATCCCATTCATCATGAATCAGCTTGCCCGCATCCTCTTCCATATGAAGCTCATGAATCCGCACCCGCTTCATTCCATTTGCCGTATCAATCTCTACATAACCATTATAGCAGATCGGCAGATATAATTGGGAGATCTGATAGTTCTGCGGATTATCCGGATAAAAATAATTCTTTCTGTCAAAGCGGCAGAACCGATGCACCTGACAGTGAAGCGCCATACCAACTGCCAATGCTTTTTCCACCACTTGCTTATTTAATACCGGAAGAGAACCCGGCATACCAGTACAGACCGGACAGACATGAGTATTCGGCTTTGCACCAAATGTAGTAGAACAGCTGCAGAATATCTTGGACTTTGTCGCCAGCTCCACATGAACCTCCAGACCGATTATGGTTTCATACTGTTTCATAACTGCACGCCCCCTCTATCCGTATTGGCTATTTTCTCACCTGCCAAACTGCATTCGCAGGCATACGCCGCCTGAATCACCTTTGCATCCATACCGCTTCCTCCAATAAACTGCAGCCCAATCGGCATCCCTTTCCTGTCCTGTCCGCAGGGAAGTGTCAAAGCCGGCAGTCCTGCCAGATTAACCGGAACCGTATAGATATCGCTCATATACATTTTCATCGGATCCTTCAGGCTCGTACCGATTTCCGGGGCTGTCTCCGGCGCTGCAGGCGACAATAAAATATCGTATGTTTTGAATATCTCCCGGTATGCTTTCCGTATCAGCTTCTGTACCTGCAATGCCTTTTTATAATACGCATCATAATACCCCGTACTTAAAACAAAGGAGCCCAGCATAATACGTTTCTTTACCTCACTTCCAAAGCCTTCCGTCCGGGTCCGTTTATACATCTCATGGAGATCTTCTCCATCTCTTCGAAAGCCATATTTCACACCGTCGAACCGTTCCAGATTCGAGCTTGCTTCCGCACAGGCCAGAATATAGTAGGTCGGAACCACATACTCCAGAAATCCAGCTTTAAAGCATTCCACCTGTGCGCCCTTTTCTGTAAGAAGCGCTGCCGTCTTCTCCAATGTTTTCCGGATCTCCGGCTGCAGGTCATCGGACAGGAATTCTTCTGCAATGCCAATCCGCATTCTTCTTACCTCCGGAATCAATGCGTCCGTAAAATGTGTATCCGTTCTCCGCAGGCTGGTACTGTCTTTCGGATCATGTCCTGCCATCAGTTCCAGAAGTGCTGCACATTCTGAAACGGATCCCGCCACCGGTCCGATCTGATCCAGGGATGAGCCGTATGCGATCAACCCATAACGAGATACGGTTCCATATGTCGGCTTCATTCCGGTGACGCCGCAATGAGACGCCGGCTGGCGGATAGAACCACCAGTGTCGGAACCCAGTGCCAGCAATACTTCTCCAGATGCCACCGCTGCGCAGGAACCGCCGGAAGAGCCTCCGGGTACACATGCCAGCCTCCTG
>DNJM01000108.1:0-3083 GCA_003489085.1 Lachnospiraceae bacterium | reverse complement strand
GCCAGCCTCCTGGGATTCCTGGTAATCCCGTAATAAGAAGTCTCTGTTGTACTTCCCATAGCGAACTCATCCATATTGGTCTTACCGATCGGAATCACCCCGGCCTCCTTAAGTCTTTCTACCGCAGTTGCCGTATACGGCGGACGAAAGCCCTCCAATATCCGGGAGGCACAGGTTGTCTTCCAGCCTCTGATACAGATATTGTCCTTGACCGCAATCGGAACACCCGCAAGACTGCTAAGCGTCTCCCCTGCATCCAGTTTCTCCTGTACCTCTTCCGCCTTCTGTAATGCCTGTTCCGCCTCTATATCTAAGAAAGCATGAATCTCCCCTTCCTGTGCCTCCATCCGTACAAGTGTCTCCTCTACCACTTCCCTTACACTTCGCTCCCGTCTACGAATCTGTTTCGAGAGCGCAAATGCAGAAGTTCCCATGGTACCTTCTGACGCTGCGCTTTTTTCTGTTCTTTGCATAGCCGCTCCTCCTTCTCTATCCGATCGTCCGCGGCACCTGATATTGTCCGTCTTTCTTTCGCGGTGCATTACTCAGCATGTCCTCAGGATGCGCATATTCTGTCACCACATCCTCCCGAAATACATTGTAAAGCGGTTCTTCTGCCAGCACCGTATCTGGTTCCGCACTTTCTTCTTCCGTCTTCACATCCTGCAGTATGGCCACATAATCCAGCATCGTCTGCATTGCCTTCTGCATCGCTTTTCGTTCCTCTTCGGACAGCTTCAGCTTCGCCAGAATCTCTACATATTCCATCGTTTCGTCCGTAATCTGTACAGCCATTATGATTCTCTCCTTCCAGCAGCTGTTCTATGGTTCCAGCCGTTTCACATCCCTTGGAAACAGGCAGGCTTCTCTGACATTTGTAAGCCCCAAAAGCTGCATCGTCAGACGTTCCAGACCAATTCCAAGTCCCCCATGCGGCGGCATACCGCATCGGAACGCTTCCAGATATCCCTCCATGCCTTCTTCACCGATACCTCTCTTTACCATTTTTTCCCGCAGCATGGTATATTCATGTATTCTCTGTCCGCCTGTTGTTACCTCCACACCACGGCACAACAGGTCGAAGCTTAAAGTATATTTCTCATCCGCCGGATCGTCCATTGCATAGAACGGCCGTTTCTTGGCTGGATAATGTGTAACAAATACAAAATCTGCGTTATAATGCTCTTTGAAATAGGCTCCGATCAGCTGCTCTTCCTCCGGCTCCAGATCATATGGTGCCCGAATCTGTCTGCCGTACGTCTCTGCAGCCAGCTTTTTGGCCTCCTCAAACCGAACCACCGGTATTTCTTCTGCCTTCGGCAGCGTTACCTCCAAGATTCGCAATTCCTCTGCATATTCTTCTGTCAGCAGCTTCACCGCATACTGTAAAAACCCGGTTTCCATTTGCATCAGATCGGAAAAATCCCTGATATATGCCATTTCAAAATCCAGACCGGTATATTCATTCAAATGCCTCTTGGTATTGTGCTTTTCCGCACGAAAAACCGGACCGATCTCCATCACCCGTTCAAATACGCCTGCCATGATCTGTTTATAAAACTGCGGGCTCTGCGCCAGAACTGCCGGTCGATGAAAGTAAGACAGCCGGAACATATTTGCTCCCCCCTCCGCTCCCCGGGATCCGATCTTTGGACTGTGGATCTCCGTAAAGCCCTGGAGATGCAGATAATCCCGAAATGCTCTGGCAATGCCCTCCTGTATCCGGAACACGGCCCGCTCCCTTAAGTTTCTAAGAGAAAGAGTTCTTCGGTTCAGCCTGGTCTCCAGAGATGCATTCATTTTCCACCTGGCCACCGGAAACGGCAGCGCTTCCTCAGGCACAGACAGTATCGTAACCTCTGTCACGCGTATCTCCATTCCATGCGGCGCACGTTCCTCTGCCAGCAGTTTTCCGGTCACACGCACACAGGCCTCCTCTTTTAGCCCGGCCATCCCCGGAAGTGCCGGATCACATACCGTCTGCAGGATACCGTCCCGCTTCCTCAGAATTACAAATACCAGCTCTCCCATTTTCCGGATCCGGTGAACTGCTCCCTCCGTTGTTACCGTGATCTCTTTGCACCTTTCCGTCTCTGCAGCCTTTCCATCCAACAGCTGTATCATCTCTGCAATTTCTTTTCCTTCTTTTCCTGTTGTTCCTTTCATAAACTCCATGCGATATTCCTCCTGCTTCTGTCCCTCCGGACCATAGGAGATTCCATCTGAATTTCCTATAAAATAAAAATACCCGGAGCGTACCGACTTTCGTCCATCCGGTACCCTCCGGGTGAGTCTCACTACAATTACATCTTTGTAATCTTCTCAACTGCCTGTATAGTATTTTCATGTGTATTAAATGCAGTCAGACGGAAATACCCTTCTCCGGCTGCCCCAAAGCCCGCACCCGGCGTTCCCACCACACCGGCATTCATCAGCATATGGGAAAAGAAATCCCAGGAGCTCATCCCCTTAGGTGTTTTCAGCCATACATATGGGGAGTCCACACCGCCGAACACCGTGTAACCTGCTTCCTGCAAACCATGTAAAATCATCTTTGCATTCTCCTGATAATAAGAAAGCTGTGCCTTCAGCTGTGCTTTTCCTTCTGCTGAATAAACTGCCTCTCCCGCACGCTGCACAATATACGGTGTTCCATTATATTTTGTTCCCTGTCTCCGGAACCACATCGCATGCAGCGACTGTCCGTCACGCTTCAGCTCCTTTGGAATGACAGTAAAGCCAAGCCGCACTCCGGTAAAACCGGCGTTCTTGGAAAAACTCCGAAGCTCAATGGCACATGTCTTTGCTCCTTCGCATTCATAGATCGAATGCGGTATCCCTGCAGTAGTAATATAGGCCTCATATGCGGCATCGTAGATAATGACCGCGCCTGTTCGGTTCGCATAATCCACCCATTCCTGAAGGCAGCTCTTCCGAATGGATTCTCCTGTCGGATTATTCGGAAAGCACAGATAGATCAGATCCGGTGTTTCCTTCGGAAGCTCCGGCACAAATCCATTCTCCGCCGTACAGGGCATATAAATCACACCGTCATAATTTCCCACCTTCGGATTATATGCACC
>DNJM01000082.1:3471-3597 GCA_003489085.1 Lachnospiraceae bacterium | reverse complement strand
ATTTTAACAATATGAAGATTGACCGCGCCAAAGAACTGATTCGTGAGGGCAATATGAACTTTACAGAGATTGCTCATTTCCTTTCCTACAGTTCACTGCAGTATTTTTCCAAACAGTTTAAAAAGG
>DNJM01000082.1:2833-3143 GCA_003489085.1 Lachnospiraceae bacterium | reverse complement strand
AACCTCCATGTCACCACTGGAGTATGCTTCTTCTGTTCGTCTGATCACACAGAAGGTGAGCGGACACAAGACTGCAAAATAAAGGAAAAAGCTTCCCCGGGCACCGGCCCTGTGGGAAGCTTTCTTTATTATTTTGAAAAAACATGTATTCAGAAATTAAAATCTGTCTCTCAGGAATGCACGGTACCCCTTTACAGCCTCATAAATGTCTGCCTTGCTTGCCACTTCATGAGGTGCATGCATACACAGAACTGCAATACCGCTGTCAATTACATCCATACCATACTTCGCCATAATATAAGCGATGGTT
>DNJM01000082.1:0-2543 GCA_003489085.1 Lachnospiraceae bacterium | reverse complement strand
TCCATGCCGTAATTCGCCATAATATAAGCGATGGTTCCGCCGCCTCCGACGTCAACTGCACCCAGTTCGGCTGTCTGATAAGCCACTCCGCCTTCTTCCATGATCCGTCTGATCTGAGCTACATACTCTGCATTTGCATCGCTGGTTCCATTCTTTCCACGGGATCCTGTGTACTTATTGAATACCAGACCACGTCCGAAATATGCAGCATTCTTCTTTTCAAAGCAGGATCCGAACATCGGATCATAGCATGCACTTACATCAGAAGACAGCATCTTGGAATTAGCCAGTGCACGACGCAGCTTTAAGTCTCCGGATTCTCCGGCAAGCTCCATCAACTCAGCAACACTGTTTTCAAAGAAACGGGAGGTCATACCGCTTGCGCCTACGCTTCCGATTTCTTCTTTATCTACCAGAATACAGCAGGATGTTCTTGTTACATTTTCTTCTTCCAGCATCGCGAATAAAGAAGTAAATGCACAGATTCTGTCATCATGTCCATAGCCCGCAATCATGCTTCTGTCCAGACCACAATCTCTTGCTTTTCCTGCCGGAACGATTTCCAGTTCAGCGGATACAAAATCATCCTCTTCGACATCATATCTTTCTGCAAGCAGCTTCAGCACATTAGCCTTCACAGCATCTTTCTCTTCTCCTGCCAGCGGCATATTGGCAATCAGCAGATCCAGCTTCTCGCCTTCTATTACCTTTGCTGCCTTCTTCTCCATCTGCTCTCCGGCCAGATGTACCAGAATATCTGTAATCATGAATACCGGGTCTTCTGCCTTCTCACCGATGCAGACATCCACTACTGTGCCATCCTTCTTCACGATGACACCATGCAGTGCCAGCGGAAGCGTCAGCCACTGGTATTTCTTAATTCCACCATAGTAATGTGTATCCAGATAAGCAAACCCTTCTTCTTCATATAACGGCTGCTGCTTTACATCAATACGTGGAGAATCCACATGTGCTCCCAGGATATTCATACCCTTTTCAATCGGTTCTGTACCGATCTGGAATAACAACAGTTCCTTTTCATTGTAAACCGCGTATACCTTATCCCCTGCTTTTAATGCTCTGCCTTCTGCAACCGCATCCTTCAGATCCGTATATCCGGCCTTCTTTGCCATCTGGATTCCGAGACGGACACATTCTCTTTCTGTCTTTCCTGCATCCAGGCATTCCTTATAAGATTCGTTCACCTGATTCAGCTTTTCAAGTTCAGCTGCATCGTAAGAACTCCATACGCTTTTCTTTTCCATTGTGTTTTACCCTCCTTGTAGAATTCTGGATTCTTCTCTATCTTTAATTATATACTATTTCCAAAGCTTGTCTTTATACGATCGTCCAAATTTGTAGCGAAATTATTCTGATAATACAAATGGAGAGTAAAAATGCTCTATTTTTTAGAAAGCCAGTTTTTCTTCAAAATATGCTTTCAGATCTTCAATCTTTACACGTTCCTGTTCCATGGTATCACGGTCACGTACCGTAACGGCACCATCTTCCTCGGATTCAAAATCATAGGTAACGCAGTACGGTGTACCAATCTCATCCTGACGGCGGTAACGTTTACCGATATTTCCACGGTCATCGTATTCACAGTTATAATATTTCGACAGCTCTGCAAATACCTTTTCCGCACCTTCGTTCAGCTTCTTGGAAAGCGGCAGAACGCCTACCTTCACCGGTGCCAGCGCCGGATGGAAATGCAGAACGGTTCTCATATCTCCGCCTTCCAGCTCTTCCTCATCATATGCGCTGCAGAGGAATGCCAGTACGACACGATCTGCACCCAATGACGGCTCAATCACATACGGAATATATTTTTCCTTCTTTTCATCATCGAAGTATGTCAGATCCGCTTTGGAAACATCCTGATGCTGTGTCAGGTCATAATCTGTACGGTCTGCGATACCCCAGAGCTCACCCCAGCCAAACGGGAACAGGAATTCCAGATCCGTTGTTGCTTTACTGTAAAAACAGAGCTCTTCCGGTGAATGATCTCTGGCACGGAGCTCTTCCTCTTTCATTCCCAGGCTATGGAGCCAGTCAATACAGAACTGCTTCCAATATGCAAACCATTCCAGATCTGTACCCGGCTCACAGAAAAATTCCAGCTCCATCTGCTCAAATTCTCTGGTACGGAACGTAAAGTTACCCGGTGTAATCTCATTTCGGAAAGACTTGCCGATCTGACCGATACCAAATGGAATCTTCTTTCTGGAAGTCCGCTGCACATTCTTAAAATTAACGAAAATACCCTGCGCCGTCTCCGGACGAAGATATACTATATTCTTTGCATCCTCCGTAACCCCCTGGAATGTCTTGAACATCAGGTTGAACTGGCGGATCTCTGTAAAATTATGTTTTCCACAGGTTGGACATGGAATCTGATGCTCTTCAACAAATGCCATCATCTGTTCCTGAGACCAGGCATCTACGCTTTCTGTCAGTGCAATGCCATGCTCTTCTGCATAGTCTTCAATTAATTTATCTGCCCGGAACCGTTCTTTACATTCTTTACAGTCCATCAGCGG
>DNJM01000233.1:13150-13586 GCA_003489085.1 Lachnospiraceae bacterium | reverse complement strand
TTTCTCCTCCTTGCCTCAGTATACATTCTCTATTATACACTATATTTTTTGTTTGTCTTTTAAGACAATCTTAATTTTTCTTTAATGCGCAGGCAGGAAATTTTGTTCTTATCACAAACTGATTTACGGATTGCTCTTCTCCTCACATCTATGCTATAGTAGACGCATAGCGTCATTTCGCGCTGCAGGAATATATGACAAAGGAGAACAATTCTATGAGCATCTTAACTGTCGAGCACCTGTCCCATGGTTTTGGAGACCGCGCCATATTTCAGAATGTATCGTTTCGTCTGCTTCGAGGCGAGCATATCGGACTGATCGGTGCGAACGGGGAAGGAAAATCTACATTTTTTAATATTGTTACCGGCAAACTGATGCCGGATGATGGAAAAATCGAATGGGCAAAAAATACCCGGATCGGCTATCTGGACCAGCT
>DNJM01000233.1:12502-12867 GCA_003489085.1 Lachnospiraceae bacterium | reverse complement strand
ATCTGGACCAGCATACGGTTCTGACCCGCGGAATAACGATCCGTGATGTTCTGAAATCTGCCTTTTCTTATTTATTTGAGCTGGAAGAAAAGATGAATGACATCTGCGCACGGCTGGGAGATGCAGACGAAGATACCATGACAGCTCTGATGGAAGAGCTGGGTACCATCCAGGATACGCTGACGCTGCATGATTTCTATGTAATCGATGCAAAGGTAGAAGAGGTTGCAAGGGCTCTGGGCCTTCTGGATGTTGGTCTGGATAAGGATGTAACCGACTTAAGCGGCGGACAGCGTACCCGTATCCTGCTGGGAAAGCTGCTGCTGGAGAAACCGGACATTCTGCTGCTGGATGAGCCGACCAAC
>DNJM01000233.1:11955-12213 GCA_003489085.1 Lachnospiraceae bacterium | reverse complement strand
CTGCTGCTGGATGAGCCGACCAACTATCTTGACGAAGAACACATCAGCTGGCTGAAGCGCTATCTGACCGAATACGAAAACGCTTTCATTCTGATTTCGCACGACATTCCTTTTCTGAATGACGTAGTCAATATCATTTATCATATGGAAAATCAGGCACTGAATCGCTATGTAGGAAACTATGATGACTTTGAAAAGGTCTACGAAGTGAAAAAGGCCCAGCTGGAGGCTGCATATAAACGGCAGCAACAGGAAATC
>DNJM01000233.1:0-11679 GCA_003489085.1 Lachnospiraceae bacterium | reverse complement strand
TATAAACGGCAGCAACAGGAAATCAGCCAGTTAAAGGACTTTGTAGCCCGGAACAAAGCACGGGTCTCTACCCGGAATATGGCTATGTCCCGCCAGAAGAAGCTGGATAAGATGGAAGTCATCGAACTGGCGGCAGAAAGGCCCAAGCCGGAATTCCATTTCCGGGTAGGACGTACACCTGGAAAATATATTTTTGAAACCAAGGACTTTGTGATCGGATATGACGAGCCACTTTCCAGACCGCTTCATCTGATTCTGGAGCGTGGTCAGAAAATCGCTCTGACCGGAGCAAACGGCATCGGGAAAACTACTTTGATCCGAAGTATCCTGGGACTGGTCCCTCCGATCTCCGGTACCTGTGAACTGGGTGAAAATCTTCTGACCGGTTACTTTGAACAGGAGACCAGGCCAGGTAATCGTACCACCTGTATTGAGGAAATCTGGGAGGAATTTCCCTCTTTTACCCAATACGAGGTACGATCCGCACTTGCCAAATGCGGTCTGACCACCAAGCATATTGAAAGCCAGGTGCAGGTCTTAAGCGGCGGTGAGCAGGCGAAGGTACGTCTGTGTAAGCTGATCAATCGTGAAACCAATGTTCTTCTGTTGGATGAGCCGACGAATCACCTCGATGTGGACGCAAAGGACGCACTCAAAAAGGCTTTGCAGGAATATCGTGGAACGATCCTTCTGATCTGTCATGAGCCGGAGTTCTATCGGGATATTGTAGGCG
This sequence comes from Lachnospiraceae bacterium, assembly GCA_003489085.1. GTDB lineage: Bacteria > Bacillota > Clostridia > Lachnospirales > Lachnospiraceae > DNJM01. The sequence continues at coordinate 10,946 of DNJM01000233.1, read as the reverse complement.
CAGTCTGGGATTGTTCAAAATGGACCACGAAGATTATATAATCCTTATTTTCCTTCAATAAACCGACGCCGCAGTCATTACTGATCTGCGGCGTCCAACTCACTTCCGGCAAATTTTACTGATGCGCTTCCAGCCAGTCCATTGCCACCTGCGTATAAATAGCTGCACTGTATGGCAATACATCTTCATTGAAAAGAATCTTTGGATTATGCTGTGCTGCCCATTTCGACTGATCCGGAACACCGGCGCCAATTCCCAGATACATAGCAGGCACTTTCTCTGAGTAAAACGCAAAATCTTCGGATCCCATTGCACGAAGCTTCGGCCATATAGAAAGCTCTTCATCGACTGCGTGTACACTTTTGCATACCTCTTCAGCCATATTGGCATCACAGATCACAGACGGCACATCGCTCAATACTTCAATCTCCGCTGACGCCCGGTATACCTTGGCAACGGTTTCCGTGATTTCATGAATTCTCTGAATGATATAAGCCCGTACCTCTGGTTTAAATGTACGCAGCGTTCCTTCTAATACCGCTTTCTCCGGAATGACATTTGCTGTACTGCCGCCTTCGAAATGCCCGACTGTCAGGGTCGCTTCGTCAAAGGCAGATATCTCACGGGAGATCAGCTCCTGAAGCCCCAGCAGGATATGTGCTCCTACCGTAATCGGATCCACACCCTGCTCCGGTGTAGAACCATGACAGCCTTTTCCTGTTACAATAATCTTAAAGCCATATACTGCTGCCATCGAACAGATGCCATAACCCAGCATCTTACTCGGCATTGCCGCAAATACATGCATAGCAAATGCCGCATCTACCTTCGGGTTCTCCAGGACACCCCTTTCTACCGCTGCCTTCGCTCCGGCAAATGTCTCCTCACCGGACTGAAAGATCAGCTTCACGGTTCCTTTCAGCTCCTGTTCATGTACTTTTAGCAATTTTGCCACACTCAGTAATGTTGCCGCATGCATATCATGTCCACAGGCATGCATACAGCCATTCGTGGATGCAAATGGAACTTCTGACGCTTCTTCTACAGGCAGTCCATCCATATCGCCTCGCAGCAAAATGCATTTTCCACCCTTTCCTATCATTCCTACCACACAGGAGCAATCCTCATATACTTCATAGGGAACACCTATTTCTGCCAGCTTCTCAGTTACATACGCTACCGTCTGCGGCAGTTTGATTCCTATTTCCGGAATTCTGTGCAAATCCCTCCTCCATGCTACAACCTCTTCCTGCATATTTTTTGCTTCCTGTAATAATTGATGTCCCATAACACCTACTCCTTTCATGAAATTCTCCGTGGCTTCATCACTTACTGTCTACAAATTATTTTATCACTTCTGCGCAAAATTGTTAATGAAAGTTTTTTCACTTTTAAAACCAAATTTGTATAATCAATTTTTTCTGTTTCCAATCGGAACAATTTTAGTGGCAATCTTTTCACGGAACCTCACATCGTGCTCTACAATCAGCATCGTCGGCTGGTATGTCAGTAGCAGCTCCTCCATCTGCATTCTCGAAAATACATCAATATAGTTCAAGGGTTCATCCCAGATATATAAATGTGCCGGTGTCAGCAGGCTGGCTGCAATCAATACCTTCTTTTTCTGTCCCTCGGAATACTCCTCCATCCGCTTTCCAAACTGCGCCCGTTCCATATCCAGCTGCCGCAGGATTGCGCAGAGCAGGCTTTCATCCAGCTGTCTTCTGCTGCAGAACTCACTAATTGTTCCTTTCAGAAAAGAAGTATCCTGATTGATATAGGATATCACCAGACCAGACGCTACCCGGAGAGTTCCCTCTTCTACCAAACCGTTCTGTGTGCCCTCTGTCATATCAGTACTATGCTGCAGAATGGATTTAATCAGGCTGGACTTTCCACATCCATTTTTCCCGGTTAAAAATACTCTTTCTCCCTGATACAGTTCAAAACTCAGATGGTCAAACACGCCCTCCCTTGCATCTTCATATCTTAGCCCATACTCATCTGCAAGCAGAAGCCGCTTTTTATGATACTGCAAAGGCATGATTTTCAGCTCTGCCGGACTCTCAATATCCTGCAGCAGCCCTTCCTTTTCTTCTATTTCTCTGCTGATCCGATCCTCCATCTGCTTCACCCGGCTCTGCATCTTCTTCGTCTTCGCACCAATATATGCACGGGTAGCGATACTTCTGTCATGCTCTTTTATCGGATGAAAACCAATCTTGGTCTTCTCATTTTGATCTGCCCATTGCCTTGTTCGCTCCGATGCCTTTTTCAGCTTCTCAATTTCCTTCCGATGTTTCTCATTTTCCATCTGAGAAAAGCTGTCTTTCCGTCTCTTATTTTCCCACCAGCTGGTGAAATTACCGTTCTGCACTTCGATCGAGCAGCGGTTCAGCACCAGTACATGATCGATACAGGCATCCAGAAGATCCCGGTCATGAGATACCAGTATAAATCCTTTTTTCTGTGCCAGATATGCCTTGACCGTCTCCCTGGATTCCTGATCCAGATGGTTTGTCGGCTCATCAATCAGCAAGAAATCATTTTCTCCGGAGAACAGCACTGCCAGCATTACCTTCGTACGCTCGCCATGGCTCAGTGTCCGAAACGGGCGGTATAAGACCTCCGCATCCACCTTCATTTTATCCAGTTCGCAGATCACCCGCCATGCCTCACAATTCACCTTCAGCTCTTCCAGGAAATCCGCTGCGCAGGCCTCCATAAATTCCTGCTGTATCTGATAAGGAAAATAATCAAATACGGTCGATGTCCGAATACTGCCTTTGTACTCGTATTTTCCCAACAGCAGATTCAAAAATGTCGTTTTCCCCTTTCCATTTCTCCCGATAAAGCCCAGCTTCCAGTTGGTATCAATGGAAAAGGAAACCTGTTCGAAAATATTATCAAAGCTTCCTTCATAATAAAATGTCAGATCATTTACCTCTATTTGTGCCATACAAAATCCCCCTTTGCCTTCCGGTTCTCCACACGCAGTGCAATAAAAAAAGAACCATCTGCTGCCAAATAGTTCCCCACCCAGATCTTTTTATCACATTCTTAGCAACCAAAAAAGAGAGGTTATGAGAACATAAATCCACTTTTGGCAACATGATAAGACAGTAGTATCCTCCCGGACGCACTGTGTCTGCTTCGTTTCATGCTCTCAAAAGTCGATTATTTTCTCATCTTTTCACCTCTCTCTTTCAAACTGGGATCATTATATAATGATCCCAGTGGGTTTGTCAACGCTTTATAATCTAAATGCCTATTTATTATGACAATTTGCCGGCTGTAATACCACCGTCTGCGCTGTCGTCTCCCATGTAGTTTCCAGCTCGCTTTCCTCAAGCATCGTAGAACTGTCCATGTGTTCCAGAAATGCCTCTATGGTTCCAATCTCATCAAATCCGAACCCCGCTGAGGTGCTCTTTTCTCATTTTAACACACATTAAAAACCCGATCGATACTTTTTCTTCTCGATCGGGTTTTTAATGAATTTCTTGTAATTTCATTGTCTACACCTTCTACTTTCTTAGATTATGAGCAGCGATTTAAATTTTGATTGGACCGTACCTCCTGTGTTAGACTTTGTTTTTCTATGTACTTATGATACTTCACAATGGCTTATTTGTCAAGCATTATTCAGATATTTTTTGTATTTATTTTATTTATACTGTCTTTTTTCTCTTTATTTATTAATATTCCGTTTATTTTGTTAATACGAATTCACGATGTTCACGCTCAGCACCCTGACCGGGCGGGCCTGCTCCGCTGCCATTTTTAACGTCTCCTGTAATCTTCCCTGATACTGCATTTTTCAAAATTCTTCTCTGCATAAATCAATCCTCCTCTGTTGTCCCAAAAAGTTCATCAAAGCGCCGTTCTAGTTTTTTCTGCAGATCAATCTCCTCTTGTCTGGCCATTTTATATGTCCGATCACTTTGCGTTCCCTGAGATTTTCCGCTTTTCTTCACTTTCTTCTCTCCTGGCAGTCGTATACTTTTCAGAAAGTCTGTATGCTTGTTGCCTCTCATTACTTCCCCCACTTTCCTTTATGGGATCTTCCATCCATCTACATCAATCTCATATTGTTTTCCCTCCTGATCCGTTACGAATGCCCTGCCGGAGCTTTAGCAGCGTGACATTTCTTCTTCAACATGCTTCTCATAAGCCGCCGTCACTTTCTTATACATCTCGTTCTGAAAGATGTCATATCGCTTTGTAAAAATCGGCTTCATCCCACGTCTGAAAATGATTTCTGAACCGATTGGCATGTATAAAACGTCCTCCAGTGGTCGATTTGCCCGCACTGAGATGCTTCTTCCCGTTTCCAGATCCATAGATCCTAAGAAAACGATCGTGTCACAGTTGTTAATTATGGTCGTCGCCTTCTCGCTGCCGTAAAGTGATCTTAACTGTGACTCAGACTGGATCAGAGCAGTGACAGACAGTCCCTTCTCACGAAAAATGGACACGTACTGCTCAAACATATTTATAGGACAGCCGGTCGCAAAGTCATCAGCCAGCACATCCACAGGAACAGGAAGTTTGCCATCTGCCTGATCTTCCGCGAATTCAAACAGATCCTTGAACACAGTTCCATAGAAGGTGGAAATGAAACCGTTCAGAGAAGAATTGACCGGATTTGTCGTTATGAACAGAACGGTCTTTTCTGACGCAAGCTTTTCAAGATCTACCATTTCTTTTATGCGAAACATTTTCTTCAGCTCCGGAGTAAAAATGGAATCGATTGTCGTATTCAGTGCTGAATAAACACAGCCGGCCGTCCTTACCGGAAGCTGTTTGAAACTCTTCCAGCAGGATACTGCGAAACACGAAGGATCCTTTTCAGCAAGGTAATCAAACTCCCCGTCATAGTTTGTTACGATGACACCACCCCCGTCCTCAAAGGTAAGCCTGTTATGAAAAGCCAGCACATCTGCGAAGGTAGGATTATCTTTCGTCATCAAAATGTAAGCTATCTCGGCTGAGAGGAGACTTGTGGCTCCATCATCCCAATATGGATCGGCGCTTGACTGTGCCTTCTGGGGATTAGCCAGCACAATGCTTCGTGCCAGGAATGTGATATCATTATAGGAACCAATATGCATCAGTGGATCATATCCACAGTTTCCCTTTCCAGGATGCACAAAATTCAGATCCCAGACGTTATATCCGCGCTTTCTCATCACCATAGAATACTTTTTCACAATCCTGCGCTTCGTCACAGTTGCGATCAGACTCTTATTGAATGTTTCCAGAATACGAGGCTCCAGGATGCTGACTGTCTTACCGCAGCCAGAAGTGCCAATGACAAGGATGTTATTGTTCAGGCCGGTCTCCTGTGAGTCCGAACTGAAGATGCAGTTTTCCCCATCTCCGAGAATCAGTCTATCCATATAAATCATGCACAGCCCTCCATCATTTCTTCAAAGCTCTTAATGCCATCCGCCAGTCCCATCTCAACCGCTTCCTGTGCTGAGAAGTAATGGTCATAGGATGTCAGTTCATCCATTTCCGCTTCTGTTTTTCCTGTATGGAATGCCAAAAGCTTGTTCATCATACGTTTCGTTTCCAGCAGACTTTCGGAGATTGACTTGATAGAGGATGCATTTCCTCCGATCTTCCCGCCAAGCAGCGGCTCATGGAGCATTAGCTTACTGTGCGGCAATAAGTACCTCTCTTTACCGCAGGCAAACAGGACCGCACCCATACTGTAGGCATATCCGCTGCAGAATGTGCGGATGGGGGCTTTGCTGCCTACGATAGCATCATAGACCAAAAGCCCATTATCGATTTCACCGCCCGGGGAATTGATGAAAACGGAAATAGGTGCTTTGTCATTCTCCAGGTTCAAAAACATTACCTGCTTAAAGAAATCCATGGCGCTGTCCGCATTGATCTCCCCTGTGATAAACAGCCGGCGATGATCACTCATCAGCTTTGATTCGATGGATACCGGCTGAATACCACTGCTGCTTTTAAGTAATACCGGTGCACTCATTACGCCTCGCCCCCTTCTGCTTCGAACAGATCCATCCTGACATGGGGCTGATCCGAACCGTCTCCGCCAAGCGCTTCTTCCAAAACGGAACAGATTTTTTCCGCTGTCGCCTCCTCACACCTGGCGATGGCATCCCTGGCAGATGCGCCGCCAAAAATGATATCTACCATACCAGATGCATACAGCTCGAACGTAATAGCTGCACAGCCAACACTGTTCTTTACTACTTCCATGGAAGGAAGCAGTCCCTTACAATCAATAAAGCTTCTGAATCGGATCTCACCGTCCTCGAAGTCAAGCTCGAAGCAGCCGTTCTTAAGCCCATAATTGACACGACAGATAAACTCAGCCATCCGTCTCATCATCTCAGGATCATCCGAATCTGCTGCAACAGGAGAGATGCCATAGGTGACAATCTCATCCTCATGTACATCGATCACATAATTGAGCTTCTGGATTTTGCTCCTGATTCTGAGGCCGAAATGAAATAATCCTGTTTCTTCATCGAAGAAATAATTCCAGTCATCATCCGCCAGGAACTTCTTTACAACGTCTACGATTTCATTAGAATATTCATATTTACTCATATATTTTCTCCCTTCCTCTATCTCAAAGCACTTGTACTCACACTGCTTAAGGCCGATTTTGTTCCGAATGAAAGATTATAAAGCCGCCTTTTGAAACTATTTACTTAAAATCGCCTTTGCTGTATCACTGGATGCGTCCAGCAGCACCACCTTGCGGTTCCCTGATGCAATGCTGCCTTCATAACCGGCGCCGTATACATGCCACGGATCGCTGGATCCGAGCCCTACAGTAACAATGCGGGATTCTTCCACTCCCAGATGGATCAGTGTGTCCCTGACTGCGTCAGCCCTCTCCTGTGAGAGTGTCATGCTGTAATCGTTGTTCTCATCACCTGCCGTGGTACCGGCAAGCAGGATCGTAATCTGATCATTTTCAATAAGATAATCGGCGATTGGCCGAATCGTTGTCACTGCCTCCTCTTCATCCAGGTAAGCAGCCTGGTCCGGCACGAAGGATACCTGCTCTTCGGTAAGCATGACCGGTTCCTGCAGCAGGCTCTCATCTGCCGTACCGAGCAATTCCTCATCAAACTCTACGGGCGTTTCCGCCGGCAGTTCGACGGTATCTACCGGCGGATAAGCTGCTTCTGTATCAACAGGATTGGCCATGATATCATTGTAAACAAAGGTGCCGCCGCCACGTTCTACGATGCCGCCCCAGATTTCCTGCAGACGTTTTCTCTGTGTCTGTGAAAGCTCCTGCTGCGGAGAAGCTACATCGCCCATCTGCTGCCAGACTACGGTAATGCCTGTAAAGTCAGGAATCTCGTTCTTCTCTTCCAGCTGATCCAACACCGCTTCCGGCTCAACAGACAGAAGATTGTTCTGGAAATTGAGGGTCCCCTGTGTAGAAAGTCCGGTCCCGATGACCACGATGGTCCTGGAATCATAGCCCTCCAGGGAGGATAAGGAACGCACCGCCATTCTCAGGCCTTCCAGGTAGTCAACCTGGGCGTCATTGGCAACCTGACTTTCCATATAGGCAATCAGGTTCGTTGCCTTTGCGCGGGCATCCGTCTTCAGCTTTTCTTTGGATGCTTTTTTATACTGAGAATCGATATCATAGCTGTCTGCCGCAGCAAGTTCCGGATCCCCATCAACGACAACCACCGAAATGTACCCATAATCGAGAATCGTATCATAGATCGTATCCTGTACAAGCGGAGAACTCATGTTAAGGCCCTGGGAATTGGCCGTTGGGGCGATGGCATAACATACGGCATTCATGCCGGATGTCTCTTTTGCAGATGCCTGGCTTCCACAGCCGGTAAGACCGGCTGCAGAAGCTGCTAAACAAATGGTTGTCAATAATGCTGCCATTCTATTTTTCATAGGGAATTTCCTCCTTAAGCAATTGCTTTATTCGCACGGATCATAGTGGTGTAAATTGTTTCGTTTTCTTCAGGCTCATCAGTCACAGGTTCTGCAATCGTCTGCGTGTTCAACAATGCCAGCTCTTTATCCAGTCTGGCAAGGATGGTTTCACAGACAGATTCAGAAAGCACATTGTTGGATGTCGGATTGCCCAGCTGCTCCTTCAGACGTTCTCTGACATAATCGCAGTATCCGATTACCAGCGCCTTGTGCATCACCTGCATCTCCTGGTATTTCGCCTCATCCTCCGCTTCGATATTTTCCGCAAAGTCCGGCTCGGCATCATAGTCGCTCAAAATGGCATCAAACCGTCTCACCTCGTCTCTGGTATCTTCCAGCATTTCAGCCGTACGCTGCTTTTTGATTCCCAGCGGATTGTAAGTGATGAAGCTAATCAGGCAGCTGCCGAGAGAAGTCACCACAGGAATTCCCATTCCGAAGATAGTAAGCGCGATTGCTGTCGCATCGATTCCGGATTCTGCAGTATCCTGGGTTACCGTACCCATATAGCTTGTCGTTGTACTGACCGATGATGGTGAGATCAGATCAACAGTCATAATACGAAGAGCGATGTTCATCGCAAATGCCAGGCCACAGACAACCAATGCCATAACCAGAACGAACCTGTCTTTTGTAATTCCCTGCCGCAGACGCTTATACTGAATGCCGATGAAAATCGGGACGATATCAAAGCCAAACAGGAAGCCTGAAATCTGTACCCCAAGCATCATAGGGCTGTCATAGGAGATCCTGCTGAACAGGCTGTAGAATACAACGCCATCTACTGCCGCACAAAAGAGCATGATCAGGTAGGGTACGATATTGTTATCAAATGGAGTATCCGCCTTAAAGCGCTTGCAATTATTACGATGAAGGCATTCGTTCACGATCTCGCCTTTTCTGTCCAGCGACCAGATTTCTTTATTGTACTTACTCATAATGCTTACCCCTCCTTTGCAGCAGCAATCCTGCTGCATACATCTTCATATTCGTGTTTCAGGCGCTCCAGTTCTTCCTGCCGCTCCTCACGTATTCTTGCAAAATCCGCGCGGTCGGAAACCCTGCGGGCCACCAGACGACGGTTCATATCCTTATGATTGAGCCGCTGCACATTCAGATACGGATCCGACTCCCTGTATGGGCCAAAGATGATATTATCGAGCATATCACCATTGGCATCGTCCACGTCTCCGGCAAAAAGGGCCTCCAGATGTCTGTCCAGCCTCGGCTTCATCTCCTCCTCGTAGAGTCCGGGATACGATCTGTAATCCGCAGAACGATAGGATTCAAATAAGAGCTGCATGCGGCGCATAAAATCATATACAGTCACTCTTGAATCATCCATCGTATTAAACTGCGCCTGCTCTTTCTTCTTCCTTCCGAACATTTTACGCCACCTCCTTCTCTGCTGCCTCACCCTGAATCGCATCATGGATCGCAGCTGCACGTTTCATCAATTCCTTATGCAGGCGAAGATATGCTTCCTCTGCCTCATCCTTAAGTTCCAGCATTGGCACAACCGGCATAGATGCGCCATCCGGATGGTGTCTTAACGCAGAGTTCCAATACACATCAAGACGCATCAGAATATGGTCTCTGACACGATGACAGATCAGGCGGGTTGTATTATCATCCTCAACCAGTTTGCTTTGAATATCTGCGAACGCCTCTTCAGCTTCCTTCAGTTCCTGTTCCAGACCTGCCGCCTTATTCTTTAGCGGTGCAAGCTTTTTCTCTTTCTCCGCCTTACGTCTTGCACGGATCTGAGCATCCGTCAGTTTATCTTCGCCTTTCTTTCTGATGGATTCCGAATCGCTCTCCCACTTATCCGCAGAAGAAAGATTGGCTCTTGCTGCCTCCAGGAAGCCTCTTTTCTGGCGAATACCATCCATCAGTTCCTCCAGACGGGCATATTCTTCTTCGTTCTCAATCTGGAGACTGCTCCAGGTATGACTGCAGAACTCCTCAAAGCTGTTCACTTCCTGATTCATAAAAGGAGAATACCAGTCCTTTTCATCGGTCTGACGCGGGAACCCCTTACGGCCATCGCAGAAGCCTTTGATCTTCAGACCAATGGATTCAAAAAAGCCAACCTTCTTACCCTTCCCGGTGTTCACCTTTTTATGGCGCTGCTTACGCATTTTCTCTCTGTTCATGAATGCAGCCTCCTTTCCTCTCTGCTGTGGTTTTCTTGATGATTCTATTAAACTACAATGCGAAAGTTTCATAGGTAATTGCAATCGGTTTCTTTGCATTTTTCCAGCGAAACAATGTTGCCTGTTTGAAACTTTTTCTATCATTCTACAGGCGTACATGATACAATATAAAATATCGATTCTATTGATTTGATTGCTTTACTCATACTGAAATTATTAAAAAGAAATACAGGAGGGTCTTATGTCTGCTTTACAAATAACATGGGAAAGACTATTTCCTCAAAAAATCCAAAACGCTCTGATTACAGCCATCACTGCACAGGAACCGGATTACCTGCAAAAACATATCCATTCCGAAGATGCTCAGACAACAAAATCCGGCGAGACAAAATCCAACAAAAAAAGCATACGAAAGCAGAAAATACTTTTTCGTATGCTTATTCCAGATAATTATCGTATGATGCCCGGCCGAATTGATATGACCGATGACATGGTTCCTAACATGTTCTCTCGCTTTTTTAAATATAGCGATAACTATGGTTTTAAATACTACAGTCATATAAAAGACCAGATTATTAAAGAAGCGAAAACAGGAAATTATGACTTTTATTCTCTGCCTTTTTCCAAAGCCTTAAATAATAACCTTAAGAAATTGTTTTCATTCATGCCAGAGGATGCTTTTACTCAATATCAAAGTGACATTCTATCGATCATAAATGAGATGAATACATCCAGAAATTCCATATTAAAAGAAAAATTGTCAGTTTTATTTAATGTAGAATTCTACGATCAGATTACCTGTCTTACAACTATTGCGTCAGT
>DNJM01000007.1 GCA_003489085.1 Lachnospiraceae bacterium | reverse complement strand
TTTGCACCGGAGCATTTTGCAAGGGTGCGGCAGGTGGACACCATGAAGCGGAAGCAGTTCGTCAAGGGCATCAACGAAATTGCTCAGGAAGGTGCGATCCAGATTTTTCAGGAATTCAATACAGGAATGGAAGAAATTATCGTGGGTGTAGTTGGTGTCCTGCAGTTTGACGTTCTGAAGTTCCGTCTGGAAAAAGAATATAATGTAGAAATTCGTCTGGATATGCTGCCGTATGAGTATATCCGCTGGATCGAGAATAAAGAGATCGACATGGATAAGCTCAAGGGAACCTCCGATATGAAAAAGATCAAGGATTTAAAGGGCAGACCGCTGCTCCTGTTTGTTAACAGCTGGAGCATCCGGATGGTAGAAGAGCGGAATGAGGGACTGCTTCTTTCTGAATTTGGAAGATCCTAAGTTTTCCCTTTCCAAACAGGGACAAATTTGTTATAATAACAAAAGGAATACAGAAACCAGACAGGAGGTTTTCGAATATGGCAAAAGCAGAAGAACGTAATATTTATACCATACAGGCAGACGAGAATATCGGAGAGGTTAAGATTGCGGATGAAGTCGTTGCGATCATTGCAGGTCTTGCAGCAATGGAAGTGGAAGGCGTTGCATCTATGGCAGGGAACGCGACCCGTGAGCTGATCAGTAAGCTGGGAATGAAGTCTCTTTCCAAAGGAGTCAGAGTGGATGTGCTGGACGGAATCGTGACTGTGGCTCTGGCGCTGAATCTGAAATATGGCTATAGTATCATGGATGTTTCCAAAAAGGTACAGGACAAGGTAAAGGCTGCCATTGAGAATATGACAGGGCTTACCGTAGCAGATGTCAATATCCGTATCGTAAGCGTGGAGATGGAAGAGGAATAAGCGGGTGCTATTATTGGTTGCCAAATGAAAAGAATGTGTAGTATAATAAGAGGTATCTATGTGATGCCTCTTATTTTCGATTGCAGGTATCAGGTGCTAAGAACCGGAAAGAGAAAGGATAGAGTATGGGAAGATCAGAGTTAAGAGAACATATATTCAGAATGTTATTCCGTGTGGAATTTCATGAGGCGAAGGAGCTTCCGGAACAGCTGAAGCTGTATTTTGAACAGCTGGAGGAAGCAGAACCGGCAGATCAGGCATATATTCAGGCAAAATATGAAAAGATCGCGGCCGAAAAAGAGCAGCTGGATGAGAAGATCAATGCCTGTGCGACCGGATGGAAGACGAGCCGGATGAATAAAGTAGATCTCACGATCCTGCGTCTGGCAGTGTATGAGATTATGGAAGACGAGGATATCCCGACAGGAGTTGCCATTAATGAAGCGGTCGAGCTGGCGAAGAAATACAGCAGTGAAGACGGGCCGTCATTTATCAATGGTGTACTCGGCAGGATGGTGAAAGAAGCGTAGGCCGATGCAGAATGTCTATACGGTAAAACAGGTCAATGCCTATATTAAAAATATGTTCACGCAGGATTTTATGCTGAGTCGGATTTATGTAAAGGGAGAGGTATCGAATGTAAAATACCACACCTCCGGGCATGTCTATTTTTCGCTGAAGGATGCCTCCGGGGTGATTGCCTGCATCCTGTTCGCAGGAAACAGAGGCGGCCTTGGTTTTCGGATGCAGGACGGGCAGCAGGTGATTGTGTTCGGAAGCGTGACGACATATGAACGGGACGGCAGATATCAGCTGTATGCGAAGGAGATCCGGCTGGACGGGCTGGGGCTTCTGTATGAACGGTTTCAGGCACTCAAAGAAGAACTTGGTGAGATGGGGATGTTTGATGAAGGCTATAAGCAGCCCGTTCCCCGTTTTGCGAAAACGGTCGGGATTGTAACGGCGCCGACAGGGGCGGCTATCATGGATATTATGAATATCAGCAGAAGACGGAATCCATATGTACAGCTGATTCTGTATCCGGCACAGGTGCAGGGAGAGGGAGCAAAGGAGAGTATCGTCCGTGGTATTCATGCTCTGGAGAAGGAAGAGGTAGATGTGATTATCGTCGGCAGAGGCGGCGGATCGATAGAGGATCTCTGGGCCTTTAATGAAGAAGTGGTGGCAAGAGCGATCTTCGACTGCCGGATACCGGTTATTTCTGCTGTTGGACATGAAACAGATACAACGATTGCAGACTATGTGGCGGATCTGCGTGCACCGACACCCTCGGCAGCGGCAGAGCTGGCGGTCTGGGAGTATCAGACAGCGGCACTTTCTTTGCAGGACTCCCGCATGAGACTCCTTCAGAGGATGTATGCCGCCGTGGAAAAGGAGCGGATGCGGCTGGACAGGTATGTGCTGCAACTGAAGCTGTTCCATCCGCAGACAACGCTGCAGACGCAGAAGCAGTATCTGGCGGAGACGGAGGAACAGCTTCGAAGGTTCATGAAGGAGAGGATTCTTTCTGCCAGGCACCGGATGGCTCTGGCAGCAGAAACGATGAAAGGACTGTCACCGCTGGAAAAGCTGAGCCGGGGATATGCTTATGTAGAAGATAAAAGAGGCACAGCGGTTATCTCCATCGACCAGGTGGAGAGCAGGGAACCGCTTACTATATATGTAGCAGATGGAGTGATTCAGGCAGAAGTGTTGGAGAAGAAGGAGGAATACCATGGATGAAGCAGTGAAACAGCCCGATAGTAACGGCACATTGGAGGAATCCTTTGCGGAGCTTTCCGAAGTGATGGAAGCACTGCAGAAGGAGGGACTGCCGCTGGAGGAATCCTTTCGTCTGTATCAAAGAGGGATGGAACTGGTGAGAATTTGCAATGCCAGGATCGATACGGTAGAAAAGAAAATGCTGATTCTGGATGAAGAAGGGGACAAGCATGAATTTTAAAGAGGAATATGCAGGCAGAGTGGCTGCCATTGAAGAAATTTTAAAAAATTATATTCCAAAGGCGGAAGGACCGCAGCAGCTGATTATGGAAGCAATGGAATACAGCCTGATGGCAGGCGGAAAGAGACTGCGGCCGATGCTGATGCAGGAGACCTACCGGATGTTCGGCGGAAGCGGAAAGGTGATCGAGCCGTTTATGGCGGCCCAGGAAATGATCCATACGTATTCTCTGGTTCATGATGATCTCCCGGCGATGGATAATGATGACTACCGGCGGGGACGGAAGACAACTCATGTGGTATATGGAGAAGATATGGGCATCCTGGCGGGAGATGCACTTTTAAACTATGCTTTTGAAACTGCAGCGAAAGCATTTGAAGTGGCACCGGAGAAAAGCCTGCTGATCGGGAAAGCCCTTCGGATCATGGCAGAGAAAGCCGGTATCTATGGAATGATCGGCGGTCAGGTCGTGGATGTGAAGAATACGGGAAAACCGCTGGATAAGGAGACACTGCTGTTTATCTATCAGCTGAAGACCAGTGCATTGATTGAAAGTGCTATGATGGTTGGAGCAGTGCTTGCGGGAGCTGATGAGGGACAGGTTCGGATCGTGGAGCAGGTTGCCCGAAATGTCGGAATTGCATTTCAGATTCAGGATGATATTCTGGATGTGACAAGCACGGCAGAGGTGCTTGGCAAACCGGTTTTCAGTGATGAGAAGAATGCCAAAGCGACCTATGTGACATTGGTCGGCCTGGAAAAGGCAAAAGAAGAAGTAGAGTGGATTTCAGAGGATGCGATTCTGCATCTGAGTGAGCTGCCGCGCAATGACTATCTTACGACTTTGATTGCGGCGCTAATCCACAGAGAAAAATAAAGGGGTGCTTTTATGATACTGGAACGTATTCAGAAAGCAAATGATATTAAGCAGGTGCCATTTGAAGAGCTGGAAATTCTGGCAGAAGAGATTCGGGATTTCCTGTTGCAGAAGATCAGCCGGACCGGCGGGCACCTTGCGTCGAATCTGGGAGTAGTGGAGCTTACGATGGCGATGCATCTGTGCTTCCAGCTTCCGGAGGATAAAATGATCTGGGATGTTGGACATCAGTCCTATACGCATAAGATCCTGACCGGGCGGAAGGATGGATTTGATGATCTGCGCAAATACGGTGGTATGAGCGGATTCCCGAAGCGAAAGGAAAGTGACTGTGATGCGTTCGATACTGGTCACAGCTCTACTTCCATCTCCGCAGGGATCGGCTATGTAAAGGCGAGGGAACTGTTAAAGAAGGATCATGCGGTTATTTCAGTGATCGGAGACGGCTCTCTGACAGGTGGAATGGCATATGAGGCGCTGAACAATGCCTCACAGCTGAAGAGCAATTTTATTATCGTGTTGAATGATAATAACATGTCAATATCGGAGAATGTAGGCGGTATGTCCAGCTATCTGAACGGTCTGCGTACAGCACCGGTGTATACGGGTCTGAAGAAAGGGGTAGAGCATACCCTGAGCAGACTTCCGGTGGCCGGTGAGAGGATGGTCAGCCAGCTTAAGAAGACCAAGAGCAGCATCAAGCAGCTTCTGGTACCGGGCATGCTCTTTGAAGATATGGGAATTACCTATCTGGGGCCGGTGGACGGACATAATATACGCGCATTGTGTAAGGCCTTCCAGGAAGCAAAGAAGGTGGATCATGCGGTACTTCTGCATGTCATCACGAAAAAGGGAAAAGGTTATCTTCCGGCGGAGCGGTACCCATCCCTCTTCCATGGTACGGGTCCTTTTGATCTGGCAACCGGGAAACCGCTTTCCGGGAAAAACGGAAAGTCATATACGGAGCTGTTCGGTGAAACCATGCTGGAACTGGCAAAAGAGGAAGAGAATCTGGCGGCGATTACCGCAGCCATGGCGGATGGAACCGGGCTGGTTCCGTTCCGGAAGCTGTATCCGGAACGGTTTTTTGATGTGGGAATCGCAGAGCAGCATGCGGTAACCTTTGCAGCAGCTCTGGCTGCAGGAGGAGTAAAGCCGGTCTTTGCCGTATATTCCTCCTTCTTGCAGAGAGGCTATGATCAGGTGATTCATGATGTCTGTCTGCAGGATCTGCCGGTATGCTTCTGCATAGACAGAGCCGGCCTGGTAGGAAGTGACGGAGAAACCCATCAGGGGATCTTTGATCTCTCTTATCTGAGCCATATTCCGAATATGACAGTCCTTTCGCCGAAGAACGGGCAGGAGCTGAAGGACATGATCCGCTTCGCAGTAGCTCTTAATCATCCTGTGGCAGTGCGGTATCCGAGAGGGCAGGCCTTTATGGGATATGAAGAATTTCATGAACCGATTGTATACGGAAAGAGCGAAACGATCTACGAGGAAGAAGATATTGCCATCGTATCGGCCGGACATATGTTTGAAACGGCTGCGGAAGTGCGCAGACAGCTTGTGGAGCAGAGATATCACTGTTCACTGATCAATGCGCGTTTTATTAAGCCTTTTGATGAAGAACGAATCCGGGAGCTGGCGAAAAAGCACACGTTTCTGGTAACCATAGAAGAAAATGTAAAGAACGGAGGCTTTGGACAGCAGGTGCAAAGCTTTGTTAAGGCAGAACGCCTGCCGATGGAGGTATTGGTATGTGCTCTTCCGGATGAATACGTAGAGCATGGGAATGTGGATATTCTGCGCCGGGAAGAGGGACTGTCTCCGGAGACTATCGTGCAGAAGATTATATCAGCATATGAGGAGTAACGAATAGTATGAAAGAAAGACTGGATATGCTACTGGTAAAAAGAGGACTGGCAGAATCCCGGGAAAAGGCGAAGGCCGTTATCATGTCCGGCAATGTATTTGTCGACGGACAGCGGGAGGATAAGGCCGGAAGTACCTTCCCGGAGGAAGCCGCGATAGAGATCAGAGGCCATGTGCTGCCCTATGTCAGCCGGGGCGGATTAAAGCTGGAAAAGGCGATGCAGCAGTTTGATGTATCAATGGAAGGAAAGGTCTGTACCGATGTAGGGGCTTCGACAGGAGGATTTACAGACTGTATGCTGCAGAACGGTGCAAGAAAGGTATATGCCATTGATGTGGGCCGGGGGCAGCTGGCATGGAAGCTTCGCCAGGATGAGCGGGTTATCTGTATGGAAAAGACGAACATCCGCTATGTTACGCCGGAAGATCTGGGGGAAGCAATTGATTTCTCTTCGATTGATGTCTCCTTTATTTCACTCACAAAGGTACTGGAGCCGATCCGGAACTATCTGAAGGAAGACGGTGAGATTGTAGCTCTGATTAAGCCGCAGTTTGAGGCCGGAAGAGAAAAGGTTGGAAAGAAAGGTGTCGTCCGTGAGAAGAGTACCCATCATGAAGTGATACGGATGATCGTATCCTATGCAATTTCCATTGGACTTTCGGTATTGAATATCGAGTTTTCTCCGATTAAGGGACCGGAGGGGAATATCGAGTACCTGATCCATCTGAGGAAGGATGGAAGAGGTGAGATTGCGCCGCAGGTACTGGAAAAGACGGAAAAGATCGTAGAACGGGCATTTGAAACACTGTCCGGTACAGTATAGAAGGAGCAGGCAAGAGACAGATCATATGGAAAAGTATTGGATTATCGCGAACGAAAAGAAAGATCAGAGCCTGGCTGTCACCGGCAGGATCCGGGAGCTGATCGAAACGCAGGGTGCCGCAGCAGAAGTATATTGTACGAATGAGGAAGGAAAGGTCATGCTTCCGGAGACATGCGAAAGGGTAAAATGTGTCTTTACCGTAGGCGGAGACGGTACCCTGATTCAGGCGGCCAGAAGTCTGATCGGACGCAGTGTGCCGGTGCTTGGCATCAACAGGGGAACCCTGGGGTATCTGACAGAGGTAGATATTCAGAATCTGGAGGCGGCGGTAGCGCAGGTGATGCGAAATGCCTTCATGACAGAAGAACGGATGATGCTGTGCGGCATTCTGCCGGACGGACGGGTGGACGTTGCGCTGAATGACATTGTGGTGTCTCGGCATGGTTCGGTAAAGATTCTGAGTTATCTTGTATATGTAAACGGAGAATTTCTGAATGCCTATCAGGCTGACGGGATTATTGTTTCGACTCCGACAGGGTCCACGGCCTACAATTTGTCTGCAGGAGGACCGATTGTGGAACCAACGGCAGCTATGATTGTTATCACACCGATCTGTTCGCATGCACTGAATACCAGAAGTATCGTACTATCTGCAGAGGACCGGATTGAGATCGAGATCGGAGAAGGCCGCGGTTATGGAAATGAAGTAGCAGAGGCTGCGTTTGACGGAGGCGATATCGCCTGTATCCGGACAGGAGAGCGGATTATGATCCAGAGGGCGGATGTGACTACGAAATTAGTAAAGCTCAGCAAGGTGAGCTTTCTGGAAACACTGCGGGAAAAAATGAAAGGGAAGTAAGAGGTATGAAAGTAGACCGACATGTTAAGATAGCGGAACTGATCAATAAGTATGACATTGAAACACAGGAAGAGCTTGCTGAAAGACTGAACCGGGAGGGGTTTCGTGTCACGCAGGCGACCGTATCCAGAGATATCCGTGATATGAAGCTGAGTAAGGTTCCTACAGAGGATGGACGGCAGAAATATTCCGTTCTTCATACCTCTCATATGGAACTGACAGAAAAATATATGCGGGTACTGAAGGATGGATATATTTCTATGGATATGGCGCAGAATATTCTGGTACTGAAAACAGCTCCCGGAATGGCAATGGCTGTTGCAGCCGCTGTTGATGCTATGAAGTGGCAGGAGGTCGTAGGCTGTATTGCAGGGGATGACACAATTATGTGCGCCATCCGAACTATGGAGGATACACTGGAGGTTATGGAGAAGATCAAGCGGATTGTTGATTAGCGGGATCTGAAGCAGAAGAACAGGAGAGCAGATGTTACAGAACTTACATGTTAAAAATCTTGCGCTGATTGAGGAAGCGGAAGTAGATTTTGAAAAGGGGCTGAATATACTGACCGGTGAAACCGGAGCAGGTAAATCAATTATACTGGGCAGTGTGGGACTGGCACTGGGCGGCCGCTTTTCTGCGGATATCTTAAGAAAGGGCACCTCCTATGGACTGGTGGAGCTGGTTTTCCAGGTGGAAGGTGCGATGCAGCAGGAGGCGCTGAGACAGCTTGGCATTGAACCGGAAGGGGGTCAGGTGATCTTCAGCCGGAAACTGATGGAAGGAAGAAGTGTCAGCCGGATTAATGGGGAAACGGTGCCGAATGCCAGACTGAAAGAGGCGGCAGCCATTCTGATCGATATTCATGGACAGCATGAACATCAGTCGCTTTTATATAAAAAAAATCATTTACAGATTCTGGATGCATTTGCAAAAGAAGAACTGCGAAAAATAAAAGAGACATATACGGATTGCTACCGTATTTATAAAGAAAAAAAGGAAGAGTGGACCAGAGCCGGACTGAATGAAACGGAACGGCGGAAGGAAGCGGATTATCTTTCCTATGAGATCAGAGAAATCGAGGAAGCGTCCCTTCGTCCGGGTGAAGATGAAGAGCTGGAGGAACGCTATAACCGGATGCATCATGGACGGAAGATACTGGAGAATCTTCAGGAAGCCTATTCCTGTACGGCAGGGCAGGGAGAAAATGCCGGAGAGCTGCTGGGAAGAGCGCTCCGTTGTATTCAGGAGGCCGGACGATATGATTCGCATTTGAGCGTTCTTTATGAGCAGTTTCAGGAGCTGGACAATCTGTTAAATGACGCCGGGCGGGAGCTGGCGGAATATATGACTGCTTTTGAGTTCTCAGAGGAGGATTACTATGAGACAGAGAACCGTCTGAATGAGATCAATCATATCAAGAGCCGTTACGGAGATACTGTCGAAAAGGTGCTGCAGGATCT
>DNJM01000207.1 GCA_003489085.1 Lachnospiraceae bacterium | reverse complement strand
AATAAATATTATCTATTTATTTTTTTATTATATAGAAATACCCAGGTGATTGCAAGAAGAGACCCTAAAACAAATTACCAAAACAAAAGGAGGAAAAGAATGAAAAATTATTTATCTATCGCAAATTCACCAATCATGTTTCTCGTCTGCGCTATCGTAATCGTATATGTACTGGCGCAGTCAGTCCTGTTTATGCGCCGTGCATGGAAACGCGGCAAGGAAATCGGTATGTCAGAAAAGGTCATGAAAAGTACGGTTACCGGAAGTGCTCTTTTTTCTATCGTCCCGAGTATTCCCATCCTGATTATTCTGGTTATGCTGATGTCTGTGCTGGGAAACTATTTTCCATGGCTGCGTCTGTCCGTCATCGGTTCCAGTTCCTATGAAAATGTAGCCGCCAATATTGCAGCCCGTTCCTTCGGTCTTCTTTCCTATACAGACGAAGGCTATACTGCTTCTATTTTTATCAGTACCATGTGGGCCATGTCCATCTGTATTCTGTATGAACCTTTGCTGATCATTTTCGGTCAAAAAAGCCTTGACCGCGGTATGACAAAGCTAAAAAAGAACAAACCAGTAATTTATAACCTTCTGATTGACGGTGTCTTCATTGCTATGATGGGATGGTTCTGTGCTCCTTACATGACTTACTGGACAGAAAAGCCAGAACAGATTCTTGCTTTGGTTGCTCTGCTCTGCGCAGCAGCTGCCGCTCTGCTTTTTAACTGGCTTGCAAAAAAAACAGGAAAGCATTTTCTATTGGAAATGTCCTTCCCGGGCGGTATGCTGATCGGCATGCTGGGTTCCTATATCGCAAACCTGTTTTTATAACTGGTTCAACTCCTATACTATAATAACTACAGTACAAAAAAGAAAGGAAAGGATTTATGAAACAAACAAATCATGCGAATACCTCTGGTTCCTATATAGACACAACACACCGGATCGGAAAAATCAGTACCACGATTGCAGTCCTCCTGATTCTCATGGTTCCTGCCGTTATCACATTTATTTATGGAAAATCAGTGACTCTGGACATTCCGAAAACCTTCAGTGCTATCGTTACCCTGACTGCCATTTATGGCACCGTAAGTATTGTAGAAGTAGTTTCCTTCTCACCCTTCCTTGGCTCGGGCGGAACCTATCTTTCTTTCATTACCGGAAATATTATGAACATGAAGCTGCCGGCTGCTACGAATGCACTCCGTGTAAATAATATCGAACGCGGTACAGACGAGGGTGAAGTCGTTACCACGCTGGCGATCGGTGCTTCCTCCATTGTCACCACCCTGATTCTCTTCCTTGGTATGCTATTCCTCGGAAAACTCCTGGTACCGATCATTACCGGCCCGAAACTTGCTCCGGCTTTCAACAACGTAACGCCAGCTCTGACAGGTGCACTGGCCGCACCATATTTTATAAAAAACAAAAAGCTCTCCATCCCTACTGTCATTGCATCCTGCCTGCTCTATCTGGTTCTTGGCTATGCCTTTATGTCCGCACATTACAGCTATTTTATGCTGGCATTTATCGTCATCAGCTTTCTCTGCTACCTGCTGCTGTATAAAATCGGCTATGTGAAAGAAGAACCAAAACGTTAATTTCTATACATCTACCCGAATTTACTGAAAGGAGATTCCTATGAGTCATTTATTATTACAGGAAGCCCAGAAGATGCAGGCAGAATTAAAATCCTGAAGACAATCCCTGCATCAGATTCCAGAGCTTGGTCTCCACCTGCCGCAGACCGTCGCCTTTGTCACGCAAAAGCTGGAAGAAATGGGCATCCGCTATCAGGTGCATGAAGACTGCTCCTGCATTACCGCCCTGATCGGAACCGGTGAAAAATGTTTTCTGCTCCGCAGCGACATGGACGCTTTGCCAATGGAAGAAGAGTCCGGTGAAACCTTTGCCTCCCACAATGGCTGTATGCATTCCTGTGGACACGATCTGCACACTACCATCCTTCTGGGTGCTGCCAGATTATTAAAAGCACATGAATCCGAGCTTTCCGGAACGATGAAGCTCCTGTTCCAGTCCGGCGAAGAGATCTTTGCAGGTGCACATGCGGCGATTGAAGCAGGTGTGCTGGATACCCCCAAAGTAGATGCTGCATTTGCTATGCATGTAGCATCCATTATGACAAATAATCTGATTATATATGGATCTTATCCCATGGCCTCCGTATACGGATTCAAAGTCACCCTGACCGGTCAGGGCACACATGGATCCACTCCGGATCTTGGAATTGACCCAATCAATACGGGGGTTCACATTTATCTTGCACTACAGGAGCTGATTTCCAGAGAAATTTCTCCTACGGCTGAAGCTGCTCTTACGCTCGGACACTTTGAAGCCGGAAGCGCTTCCAATGTCATCCCGGAACGCGCCGTACTGGAAGGCACACTCCGTACATTCAAACCGGAAATCCGCAGCCGGCTGATCAAACGGATTCAGGAAATCATCCACTCCGTTTCCTCCACTTACCGTACCATGGCTGAAATTGAAGTATTAAGTGATGTTCCTCCCGTTGCCTGTCCTGAAGAACTGAATCAGGAAATTCTGGGCAGCATTCACTCTCTGGATTCTTCTATTAAAGCCCTTCCAATCTACCACGTGATGGGCTCGGAGGATTTCGCCTTCTTTACAGAACGGATTCCTGCAAGCTACTTCTGTATCGGCGCGGGTATTGAGGATAAGACTAAATGGCTTGGCCAGCATAATCCCCGCGTACGCTTTAATGAAGATTGTCTGCCGCTTGGTGTGGCCATTTACGCCAAAGCTGCGATAGACTGGCTTGCCGCCCACACCAAAGACTGAAAAACTATTGCTCCCTCCGTTTCCTGCAGTTATACTGGAACGTAGGAGGGATGCATCTTATGGAAAATTCTATTACGATTAATCTTCCGTCACACGACGAAACAGGACTGTGTCTGAATTCCTTTGGTCATTCTG
Source organism: Lachnospiraceae bacterium (assembly GCA_003489085.1). Taxonomy (GTDB): domain Bacteria; phylum Bacillota; class Clostridia; order Lachnospirales; family Lachnospiraceae; genus DNJM01. The sequence goes on along the minus strand of DNJM01000207.1, from coordinate 632 downwards.
TGACACAGCCCTGTCATCAATATGGGCCGGCAGTCCGGTCCTGTTATCTGATTCATTATATTTTAGATGGGAAAGGTGAATTTACCGTCAACAATGTTCATTATCAGCTTTCCAGGGGACAGGGATTTTTAATTGAACCGGATTATCAGACGACATACTGCTCTGACGCAAAAGATCCCTGGACTTATATCTGGGTTGGCTTTTCCGGAACAGAGGCTGCTCAGCTGGTTGCATCCGTCGGCTTGTCCCAGGATGCTCCTGTCTTTCTCTGTGAAGAAGGAGACCGTCTGAAAAGGTACGTTCTGGAAATGCTGCACCACAACCGGTCGAATCCGATTGATGCCTACCGTACTATGGGCATGTTTTACCTGTTTATAAGCACCATCGCCCAGTCCAGGAAGGATCAGCTGCCTACCATGACCGGGAACGATTATGTCCGTCATGCCATCTCCTATATTCAGAGACACCTTGCAGAAACCATCCGAACAGAGGATATCGCAGAGTATATTGGTCTGAACCGAAGTTACTTCAGTGTTCTTTTTAAAAACCAGACCGGACTCTCTCCGAATAAATATCTTCAGACCCTCCGGGTGGCAAAGGCACGCCATCTGCTGGAAACCTCCCGGCTGTCC
>DNJM01000001.1:2753-9887 GCA_003489085.1 Lachnospiraceae bacterium | reverse complement strand
GGAACACAGAATCAGAACCGCCGTTCTGAGAATGCACAGGGCCAGAACCGCCGTCCGGAAGGAACACAGAATCAGAACCGCCGTTCTGAGAATGCACAGGGCCAGAACCATCGTCCGGAAGGAACGCAGGGCCAGGCAAGACGCCCGGAAGGACAGACGGAATACAGAGAGCGCAGAAATAGTAATTATCAGGGAAATCGCCCGGCTGGTTCTAGTGAGAATACCGGACGCAGAGAGGGCGGCCGTCCGGATGGAAACCGCGGTATGAACCGCCGGGATAATGACAGACCGGGAAATAACAGAAGAAATGACGGTTCAAGAAGGGATGACAGACAGAGCTCAAGATCAGATGAGATCAGAGGTATGTCACAGAGCGGACGCCGGGATGACCGTCGTGATGACAGAAGACGTGATGATGGACGCCGTGATGATAACCGTCAGGGCGGCAGAAGGGATGACCGTCGTGACAGAAGAGACAACCGGGGCGGTATGCCGGAAATTCCGGCACCGATTGTAGCGGAACAGAAGCCACAGCGCCAGAAAGGTAAAGATAATTATAATAAGAAGAAAGAATACCGCGAAGAGAAGAAGGAAGAAAGAATCGATAAGGTAAATAAGCCGCAGAGGAAAGCTGCCGCAGCTCCGCAGAAGAAAGAAGAGAAGAAGGAAGAGCAGATCAAGATGATTACGATTCCGGAATCTATTACTATTCAGGAGCTGGCAGACAAGATGAAGCTGCAGCCGTCTGCAATCGTAAAGAAGCTGTTACTGCAGGGTAAGATCGTAACCGTAAACCAGGAAGTGGACTATGATACGGCAGAAGAAATCGCAATGGAATTCGACTGTCTGACTGAAAAAGAAGAGGTCGTAGATGTGATCGAGGAACTTCTGAAGGAGGAAGAGGAAGACGAAAAGAAGCTGAAGAAACGTCCTCCGGTAGTCTGTGTCATGGGTCATGTTGACCATGGTAAAACTTCTCTTCTGGATGCGATCCGGGATACCAATGTAACTGACCGTGAAGCAGGCGGTATCACACAGCACATCGGTGCTTCCGTAGTTACTGTAAACGGTGAGAAGATTACCTTCCTGGATACACCAGGACATGAAGCATTTACGGCAATGCGTATGCGTGGAGCAAACTCTACGGATATTGCCATTTTGGTAGTCGCTGCCGATGATGGTGTTATGCCACAGACGGTTGAAGCGATCAACCATGCGAAGGCAGCCGGCATTGAAATCGTAGTTGCCATCAACAAGATCGATAAGCCAAGTGCCAATGTGGAACGTGTAAAACAGGAGCTGACAGAATATGGTCTGGTTTCCGAAGACTGGGGCGGCAGCACTATTTTCGTACCGGTTTCTGCACATACTAAGGAAGGCATTCCGGAGTTGATGGAAATGCTGCTTCTGACTGCAGAAATGCTGGAATTAAAGGCGAATCCGAACCGCCGTGCAAGGGGTCTTGTAATCGAGGCCGAACTGGATAAGGGCAAGGGTTCCGTGGCAACCGTACTGGTGCAGAAAGGAACTTTACGCGTTGGTGACTGCATCGCAGCCGGATCCGCACATGGAAAGGTCAGAGCTATGATGGATGACAAGGGAAGACGTGTGAAAGAGGCAGGTCCTTCCATGCCGGTTGAGATACTGGGACTGAATGGCGTACCGAATGCCGGAGAAGTATTCGTCGGCTGTAAAAATGAAAAAGAAGCCAGAAACTTTGCGGATACATTTATTGCACAGAATAAGGCAAAACTGTTGGATGAGACCAAGAGTAAGATGTCGCTGGACGATCTGTTTAATCAGATTCAGGCAGGAAATGTCAAGGAGCTGGGCGTTGTGATCAAAGCAGACGTACAGGGTTCCGTGGAAGCAATCAAGCAGAGCCTCCTGAAGCTTTCCAATGACGAAGTGGCTGTTAAAGTCATTCATGGTGGTGTAGGTGCCATCAATGAATCCGATGTCATTCTGGCATCTGCTTCCAACGCAATTATCATAGGATTCAATGTGCGTCCGGATGCTACTGCAAAAGATACGGCAGAACGGGAAGGCGTGGATGTTCGTCTGTACCGCGTCATTTATAATATTATCGAGGATGTGGAGGCTGCTATGAAAGGTATGCTGGATCCGGTATTTGAAGAAAAGGTACTGGGCCACGCAGAAGTTCGCCAGACATTCAAGGCTTCCGGCGTAGGTACAATAGCTGGCTCCTATGTACTGGACGGTACTTTCGAAAGAGACTGCTCTGCACGTATTATCCGTGATGGCGTAGTGATCTTCGACGGTAAGCTCGCATCCCTGAGAAGATTCAAAGATGACGTCAAAGAAGTAAAAGCAGGCTACGAATGCGGCTTCGTCTTCGAACGCTTCAACGACATCAAAGAAGGCGACCAAGTAGAATCTTACAAAATGGTAGAAATTCCGCGATAAGCAGACCGAGCGTGAAAACAGCTCGAGGAAGATGCAGAAATCTGCTTGCAGATTTCTGCATCGGACGAGAGCTGTGAGGATGAGAGGGAGCAACGCGACCGAGCAGCCGAAGGCAGCGAGGGCACTGCTTTCACGGCCGAAGGCAGCGAGGACTGCCGTTTTCATGGGGAAAGGAAGCGAATTTATGAGAAAAAACAGCGTGAAAAATACACGGGTGAACGCAGAAGTACAGCGTGAGCTGGGAAATATTATTCGAAATGGGATCAAGGATCCGCGTGTGGCGCCGATGACCAGCGTTGTGGCGGTTCAGGTGGCACCCGATCTGAAGACCTGCAAGGCGTATATCAGCGTATTCGGCGATGAACAGGTACAGCAGGATACGATCAAGGGCCTGAAGAGTGCAGAAGGGTATATCCGACGTGAACTGGCGCGTACCGTAAATATGCGTAATACACCTCAGATTCAGTTTGTACTGGATCAGTCAATCGAATATGGTGTCAGCATGTCGAAGAAGATTGCTGATGTGACCAAGGATCTGAAAACGGAAGAAATAGAAGAAGAGGATGAGTAGTATGCTGGAATATTTGGCAGGACAGGTGCATTCAATTGCAATCGGCGGTCATGTGCGGCCGGATGGTGACTGTATGGGATCCTGTCTGGGACTTGGTCAGTATCTGCGGGAATACTATCCGCAGATTCGGACGGATGTATATCTGGAGAAATTCAGGGATGTATTTGAGAACCTTCCGGGAGCGGACAGTGTGCAGCATACTGTGCCGGAAGGAATGACATATGATCTGTTTATTGTACTGGATTGTTCAGAGCCGGACCGGCTTGGATTTTCGAAAGAATTATTTGAAAGTGCCGCACACACCATCTGTATTGATCATCACGTCAGTAACCAGTCATTTGCGGAATGGAATCACATTGTGCCGGATAACAGCTCTACCGCTGAGCTGATATATGATCTGCTTCCCAAGGATAGAATCAGCCGGGAAACTGCAGAGTGCCTGTATCTGGGAATTGTGCACGATACCGGTGTGTTTCAGTACTCCTGTACAGCGCCGGAAACGATGGAAGCAGCAGCGCAGTTGATGCGGAAGGGGATTGATGCAGCAGAAATTATACAGCAGACCTTTTATGAAAAAACCTACGTTCAGAATCAGCTGCTGGGGAAAGCCTTGCTGGAAAGTATCCGCTTTCTGGATGGAAAATGTATTGCTTCTGTACTGACGCTTAAGGATCTGGCATTCTATGGTGCGGATACGAGGGATCTGGAAGGAATTGTGAGTCAGCTTTCTATTACAAGAGGGGTGGAAACGGCTATATTCATGTATGAGCTGGAACCCCAGTATTATAAGATCAGTCTTCGTGCAAAGAATAAAGTAGATGTCAGCAAGGTCGCAGAATATTTCGGCGGCGGCGGGCACAAGAAGGCGGCAGGACTGAACATGCGGGGAAAGGCCCACGACATTTTAAATAATCTGGCCGACCAGATTGCAGAACAGCTGAAGCAGGAGTAAACGTATGTGGCACGGAGTCATTAATATTTATAAAGAAAAGGGATTTACTTCTCATGATGTAGTGGCAAAGCTTCGGGGAATCCTCGGGCAAAAGAAGATCGGACACACCGGCACCCTGGATCCGGATGCAGAAGGTGTACTTCCGGTCTGCCTTGGAAAGGGAACGAAGCTGTGCGATCTTCTGACAGAGAAGGATAAGACCTATGAGGCTGTCCTGCTTCTGGGAAAAACAACGGATACGCTGGATATCAGCGGTCAGGTTCTGGAAGAAAAGGATACAGAAGGCATTACGGAAGAAGCGGTGGAAAAAGCGGTCTATTCTTTTCAGGAAAGTTATGAGCAGATTCCTCCCATGTATTCCGCTCTTAAGATCGGTGGGAAGAAGCTTTATGAACTGGCCAGGGAAGGGATTACTGTAGAGCGAAAGGCAAGAACGGTTGTGATTCATGAGATCACGGTGCTTGGGATGGAACTTCCAAGAATCCGGTTTCGGGTAACCTGCTCCAAGGGCACATATATCCGCAGCCTCTGCCAGGATATCGGTGAGAAACTTGGGTGTGGAGGCTGCATGGAAAGCCTTTTGCGAACCAGGGTAGAACGCTTTGATATAAAAGAGAGTCATACACTTTCTGAAGTGGAAGCTGCCAGGGATGCAGGAAGGCTGAAAGAGTATATTATTCCGGTTGACCGGATGTTTGACCGGTATCCGGCATATATGGTGCTGCCTGAGTTTGAAAAGGCAGCGTTTAACGGTAATTCACTTCCGCTTCATGCGGCAGTTATTCTGCCGCATGTGGAAAAGGGAACAGTGCAGGAATCTGCAGCTGATAAGAGGATCCGCCTGTATGACAGGCAGGAAAGATTTATAGGGCTTTATCAGCCGGATGAAAAAAACAGGCAGCTCCGGCTGATCCGGATGTTTCGGGATCCGGACGAGTAGCTAATGAAGAGGGACTGGCAATGCAATGTATATCAAAGCTGGAGGAATATCAGGACGGCTGCCTGACAGCTATGACGCTTGGTAAGTTCGACGGGCTTCATAGGGGACACCAGCAGCTGGTAGATAGAATCTGTGCCTATGCAAAAGAAGAAGAGGCGTTAAAAAGCGTGGTATTCGTTTTTGATATGGCATCTTTTTTTGAAAAACAGAATATTGTGCGAAAGACATTGATGACGAAAGAAGAACGTCGTTATCAGCTGGAAGGAAAGATTGATTACCTGGTAGAATGTCCATTCACAGATGCCATCCGTACGATGGAAGCGGAGGATTTCATACGGGATATTCTGGTAGGGCTTTTCCATGTTCGCTATCTGGTGGTCGGGACGGATTATTCTTTCGGTTATCAGAAGCGGGGCAATTATGAAATGCTGCTGCAGTATGCGGATACTTACGGATACCATGTGGATGTGATTGAAAAGCTGAAATATGAGGAAAGAGAGATCAGCAGTACCTTCATTCGTGAGGATGTGGAAGCCGGAAATATGAAACGGGCGGCAGTTCTGCTGGGACATCCTTATCAGCTTATGGGCAGGATTTCCCACGGGCGGCAGCTTGGTCGGACAATAGGGATTCCTACAATGAATGTACCTGTCCGGAAAGAAAAGCTGCTTCCTCCCAATGGAGTTTATGCAGCCAGAGGAATTCTGGAAGGGGTTTCCTATGATGGAATTCTTAATATTGGAAGAAAGCCCACGGTGGAGGAAAACGGAGAGGTTCTTGCAGAGCTGCATCTCTTTGATTATGCGCAGGAAGCCTATGGAAAGGAAATCGAAATTGAAATATACGAATTCGAACGTCCGGAACAAAGGTTTGCATCGATCGAGGCTTTGCAGAAACGGATACAGCAGGATATTGCCTATGGAAAGCAATATTTTCAGAACGAAAGATAAAAGGAGAGAAACATGAACATAGTAACTGTGTTTTCTTTATTTGGAGGATTAGGGCTGTTCCTTTACGGGATGAAACTGATGAGTGAGGCACTGGAAAAGGCCGCCGGAGCAAAGATGCGGAGCATTCTGGAATTTTTCACGAAAAACCGTCTGATGGGAACCATCGTCGGTATCATTTTCACAGCGATTATTCAGTCATCAAATGCGACAACGGTAATGGTGGTCAGCTTTGTCAATTCCGGATTGATGACACTTGCACAGGCATCCGGAGTCATTATGGGTGCAAACATTGGTACAACGGTGACGGCACAGCTGATTGCATTTAACCTTTCGGATATTGCACCGCTGTTCGTTATCATCGGTGTGATCATGGTTATGTTCTGCAAGCCATTGAAAGTAAAGCGCTTTGGTGAAGTGATTCTTGGTTTTGGTATACTGTTTATGGGACTGACTACCATGTCCAGTTCCATGGTGGCCTTTCGGGAATCTCCGACGATTGTGAACTTTTTAAGCTCGCTTCATAATCACACCCTGGCGATCCTGACAGGATTTGTCCTGACCGCAGTGCTGCAGAGCTCTTCGGCTACGGTGGGGATCATTCTTTTGATGGCAACCCAGGGGCTTCTGGAACTGCCGATGTGCTTTTTTATGATTCTGGGATGTAATATTGGTGCCTGTATGTCCGCTATGCTGGTCAGCTTAAGCGGCCGCAAAGAGGCAAAACAGGCAGCCTGGATTCATTTCCTGTTCAACATTATCGGATCACTGGTGATTTATATCGTATTATCTCTCGCACTGGATCCGATCACGGACTGGCTGTATGCGTTCTCCGGAAATGATATCGGACGTGCAGTGGCCAATGCTCATACCCTGATTAAAGTCATCGAAGTCATCATGATGTTCCCATTCATGAATCTGATTGTTAAGGCTACTTACAAGATCGTTCCGGGGACAGATGAAGATCAGGTGGAAGGCCATGAGCTGATGTACATAAATCTGAACAAAGTGCTTTCTCCGACAACGGCACTGGTGGATGTTCTGCATGAGATCAAGCGTATGGGAAATATGGCGATCGAGAATCTGCAGGATGGTATGGAAGCATTATTAAATTGCGATGAAGAAAAAGTGGCAAAAGTAAAAGAGACAGAGAAGGTTATTAATTTTCTGAATGAAGCGATTACCAGTTACCTGATTAAGGTCAATCAGCTGGACCTCCCTATGGCAGATGCGGATCTTCTGGGCGGATTATACCATGTAGTAAACGATCTGGAGCGGGTTGGCGATCATGCTGAGA
>DNJM01000001.1:1785-2471 GCA_003489085.1 Lachnospiraceae bacterium | reverse complement strand
GGGTTGGCGATCATGCTGAGAATATGGCGGACTCTGCAAGCCGCAGAATCAAAAACCAGGTCGTATTCAGTGAAAAGGCCGTGCACCAGATGGAGGAAATGTTAAAGGCGGACGTAGAGATTCTTCGATATGCACTGGAGATGTTCACAGAGATGAATCAGGCTCATTTAAGAGAGATCCAGCAGCTGGAGGATCAGATCGATGAGCTGGAGAGAAAGTATCAGAATGCACATATCAAGCGTCTGACCAAAGGCAAATGTACGCCGGAGGCCGGAATGATTTTTTCTGATACGATTTCCGGTCTGGAGAGGGTGGCAGACCATGCAACGAATATTGCTTTTGCTGTGATGGAACCTGCCGGCGGAGATGTGAATCTGGATGAACTGGTTTAAAAAGGTTCTAAATGCCTTGACAGAAAGCAACTCTCATGGTAAGATAACAAAGTATGAGTCAAGCCGATGTTCAGTAGACGGATCACTCCGACCGCTGCTTAATATCAGGCGTTTAAAAAATAAGAGGAGGAAACAGACATGATTTCTAAAGAACAGAAACAGAGCATTATTGCTGAATATGGAAGAAGTGAAGGAGATACGGGTTCACCGGAAGTTCAGGTAGCACTTCTGACAGCAAGAATCAACGATTTAACAGAGCATTTTAAGGCAAATCCGAAGGATCATCATTCCAGA
>DNJM01000001.1:0-1511 GCA_003489085.1 Lachnospiraceae bacterium | reverse complement strand
GAAGGATCATCATTCCAGAAGAGGTCTTTTGAAAATGGTAGGTCAGAGAAGAGGTCTTCTTGCATATTTGAAGAAAGTAGATATTGAAAGATACCGTTCTTTGATCGAGCGCTTAGGACTTAGAAAATAGTATAAGACCAAGATAGAAAAAAGGATGGTGGCAACACCGTCCTTTTTCTTTCCGGGAGATTCCTTCGGGGTCTTCGGAATATGTTCTGTGAAAAAGAAGCAGCATATCTGTACGGGTATGCATATCCGGCGGGGAATAGAAAGCCGAGACCACTGAAAAGTACATTGGTCTGCAGTGTCTTTTTCAGTAGTTTCGGTGCACCCTGCCATTTCTAAAATGAAAGAAAAAGGAGAAACCATATGTTCAAGACATTTGAAATGGAACTGGCCGGCAGAACTCTTCGCGTAGATATCGGAAGAGTAGCGGCACAGGCAAATGGTGCTGCATTTATGCACTATGGTGATACGGTTGTATTATCTACGGCAACTGCATCTGAAAAACCAAGAGAAGGAATCGATTTCTTCCCGTTAAGCGTAGAATACGAAGAAAAATTATATGCGGTCGGAAAGATTCCGGGCGGCTTTAATAAGAGAGAAGGAAAGGCCAGCGAGCATGCAATCCTGACCTCACGTGTCATTGACCGTCCGATGCGTCCGCTGTTCCCGAAGGATTACCGGAATGACGTAACCCTGAACAACATGGTTATGTCCGTAGATCCGCAGTGCAATCCGGAAGTTGTAGCGATGCTGGGATCTTCCATTGCAACCTGCATTTCCGATATCCCGTTCGACGGTCCGTGTGCAGCAACACAGATCGGTATGATTGACGGAGAACTCATCGTTAACCCGACTTTGGCGCAGAAGGATGTATCTGATCTGCAGCTGACGGTCGCTTCTACGAGAGAAAAAGTAATCATGATTGAGGCCGGTGCAAATGAAATGCCGGAGGAGAAAATGATCGAAGCGATCTTCAAGGCTCATGAAGTGAACCAGGAAGTGATCGCATTCATTGATACCATCGTAGCTGAGTGCGGCAAGGAAAAGCACACATATGAGAGCTGCGCAGTTCCGGAGGAGCTGTTTGCGGCAATCAAAGAGGTGGTTACACCGGAAGAAATGGAAGAAGCGGTATTTACCGATGTAAAACAAATCCGTGAAGAGAATATTTCCCGGATTCAGGACAAACTGACGGAAGTATTTGCAGAGAATGAAGAATGGCTTCCGCTGATTCCGGATGCTTTATATCAGTATCAGAAAAAAACCGTACGGAAAATGATCTTAAAGGATCACAAGCGTCCGGATGGAAGACAGATCGAAGAAATCCGCCGTCTGGCAGCAGAAATCGATATTATTCCAAGAGTACATGGCTCCGCCATGTTTACCCGTGGACAGACACAGATCTGTAATGTGACAACACTGGCTCCTTTGGCAGATGCACAGAAAGTGGATGGTCTGGATGAATTTGAGACTTCTAAGAGATATATGCATCATTACAATTTCCC
>DNJM01000077.1:1541-10312 GCA_003489085.1 Lachnospiraceae bacterium | reverse complement strand
ATTCATGTAGGTATTATATCATTCCTTTATTAAATTGCAAGCTTTTTTTCTTCTTTTTTCTGTTTTCGGAAAAATGTACGAAATATCACTGATTTTCCGGATTCTTTCCGCCTTTTTTACAGGAACAGGAAAAGACATCCTATCCTGTCACAGATTACCTCTTTTATTCTGATTTCATTAATATTTATGCATTTCTTCTATTTTACTCAATCCCACGCATGTGGCTTCAACCGCCTGCTCACCAGCTTCGGACTTTTTTGCACTGCCCTTTGTATGAGAGAATTATCATTATTTTTACATCTTTTATGGGTTTTTCTGCTCTGATATGATAGAATAAAGACAGAAATGTGACACAAAACTGCTGTGTCACAAAACTGTACAAGAAAGAAGGGTGTGTCTATGTTATGTATTAAAAACGGTCTGCTGCATACGGTTGCCGAGAAGGAACCATTTACCGCAGATATTCTTGTGGACAATGGTAAAATCATTGCTATCGGAACAGAGCTTGCAGTTCCGGAGAATGCCGAAATAATCGATATCTCCGGATTATCTGTTTATCCGGGCTTTGTTGATGCTCATTGCCACACCGGTATGGAGGGCTACGGAATCGGCTATGAAGGAGAAGACATTAACGAAATGAATGATCCGGTTATGCCGCAGCTGCGCGCTGTCGATGCCATCAACCCAATGGATCCTACTCTGAAAAAGGCTGCTCTGGCCGGTGTTACCTGTATCGCAACCGGTCCTGGCAGCGCCAATACACTCGGCGGTACCTTTGCAGCGATCAAAACCCACGGAAAACGAGTGGATGATATGATCGTCAGGGATCCGATTGCCATGAAATGTGCCTTTGGCGAGAATCCTAAACGCTGCTATCGTGACAAACATATTTCTACCCGTATGAGTACTGCTGCTCTGATCCGGGAAGCGCTGCAGAAAGCAACCATCTACATGAAACAGCTGGAGGCCGCCGGAGATGATATTTCCAAACGCCCAGCTTATGATGCGAAGTCAGAAGCACTGCTTCCGGTACTGCGCCGTGAGATCCCGTTGAAAGCACATGCACATCAGGCAAATGACATATTCACCGCTCTGCGTATCGCCAAAGAATTCAACCTGGATATTACATTAGAGCACGTCACAGAGGGACATCTGATCGTGGATGAGCTGGCCAAAGAAAATGTGCCGCTGGCTGTCGGTCCTCTTTTCTGGCATGCGACAAAATTCGAGCTGCAGAACAGAAGCAATGCCACACCAGGTATTCTGGCTGCCGCAGGATGTCAGGTTTCCATCATTACAGATGCCACTGTCATTCCGCAGGAATTTCTGCCTATGTGTGCCGGACTTGCCGTCAGATCCGGTATGGATGAATTCGAAGCCTTAAAGGCCATTACAATCAATCCAGCCAAACACATTGGTATTGCTGACCGCGTAGGAACGCTGGAGATTGGCAAAGATGCAGATATCGTCATTACCAATGGAAATCCATTTTCTACGGAAACGCAAATACAATATGTATTCATCGATGGAGAACAGATTACGGAATAGGTTATGGACAGAAAGGGGACTCTGGTATGAGTATTGATACTGTTACACACTACCCGCCCTATGAAATGCATTCTCTGTTCGTTCCTGTCACAACGGGCTGCTCATATAACCGCTGCGCCTATTGCAGCATGTATCAGGATATCGCCTTTAGTGAGGTTCCGCTGCGGGAGATCCGTCAGCAGCTTATGAATGCACAGTCCTATCATCCCTATCCGGACCGGATCTTTCTGACCGGGGCTGAACCATTGTGCATAGGCTATCAAAAAATGAAGACGCTTCTGCAGCTGATCCGGGAGTATTTTCCGTATTGTACCTGCATTGCCTCTTATGCCTCTGTGAAAAATCTTCGCTCCCTGAATGTAAAGGAGCTGGAACATCTTCATTCCCTGGGACTTGGCCCTTTGTATATCGGCCTGGAAAGCGGGTGTGATCGAATCCTTTCCCTGATGCAGAAAGGGCATACAGCGACAGATGCCGTCTGCCAGATGCAGAAGCTGAACGCAGCCCGCCTGCCCTTCAATACAATTTTAATGTATGGGCTGGGCGGCGCCGGAACTGCCCGGGAGAATGCCCTGGCCTCTGCCTCCATGGTAAATCAGTTTCGAACAGAACAGATTATTATGATGAACCTGACCGTATTTGCCAATACTACTTTAGAATCCTGGTGTCGGGAAGGAGTCTTTCAGGAAGCTTCCAATTCTGAAAGAGCAGAAGAACTCCGCATCCTGCTGGAAGAACTGCATCCCGTAACGCCCACCAGGTTTACCACAGAGCATGTGACAAATTTTATCGACATTACCGGTGTATTGCCCAAGGACAAAGAAGCGATGCTGGCCTCTATCCACAGATACTGTGCATCCTAAAGGTATCCGCCGGACGTATTCATCATGTGCCGATACGGAAAAATAACGAAAAGCTCTCTGCCGCATTCCTGTCTGAAACAGGTTCGCCCACAGAGAGCTTTTCTTTTAAACGATCATGGAATATTTCTTCAGACACTTCTCGATGCCCGTCACCGTATCCGGAAAATTGATTCCCAGATGTCTGACTTTTTTCATATTCATAGCAAGATTCCTGGGACACTCCTGATCCCGTTCCGTATCCGCCAGAAGCAGCCCGGTATCCGCATGGAGCAGCTTTAATACTTCTTTTGTCATTTCATATGTATTCAAAGGATTTTCGCTTCCCCAATTATAAATTCCTCCCGGAAACGCTGTACAGGCATCCAGAAAGCGTACCACATACGCTGCATCCGTAATTCCCCTGTAATCATTTACAGGGCGGGAAAAGATTTCCTTTGATCCGATCTGCTCCAGAAGCTGTGTCAGGAAATTCGGCTTCACCGGACAATTCGTCGTAGGAAGATCATACATCCAGCTCAACCGCAAAGAAACACTGTCCGGAGAGATCTCCCGGCAGAGCACTTCTGCCATCCGCTTATGCTGCCCATAGATATTTTCCGGCTGCACCGGCTCATCCTCCGTATGCGGAAGGATATTTCTGCTTCCTGTATACACCTGATCGGAGCTGCAGTAAATCATCTTCGTATGATACGCAGCGCAGGTCTGCGCCAGTATTTCCGTCCCCCAGACATTCACCTTCATGGAAAGCTCCGGCTCCCGTTCACAGACGCCGGTATCTGCAATGGCTCCGGCATGAATCAGCACATCCGGCCGAACCGAATCAAACACACGCTTCACCACATCCGGATCTGTAAAATCCATTTCGGCATGTGTCATCCCGATCACCCTTTTTCCGCTGTCCGAAGACCAGTATGCCGAAATACGTTTCCCCAGGAACCCACCTGCACCTGTTACAATCCATGTTTCCATAGAAGCATTTCCCTTTCCTATAACATATTTTTCTTTCTTAATATGAAGATCGTTACTATACAAACCATAAGAGTCAGTAGACAGATAATTCCGAAGCCATATACCGATCCTGACAAAGGCATCCCTTTGCTGCTGACATTCATTCCATACAGGCCGCTGATGATCGTCGGAATCGCCATCACAATCGTGATAGACGCCAGATACTTCATGACATTATTCAAACGGTTATTGATGACCGTAGACAAAAGCTCCTTTGTACCGGAAATGATATCCCTGTAGATCTGGGTCATTTCAATTGCCTGGGTATTTTCTACAATCACATCCTCCAGAAGCTCTTTATCCTCCGGATACTGTTTAATCTTCTCATAGCGGGTCAGGCGGTTCAATACAACACCATTCTTCCGCAAAGACGTAGCAAAATACACCAGTGTAGATTCCAGCTCGTGAAGATCAATCAGATCCGAATCCTCCGTATCCCGGTTAATATTTTCCTCTATCTCTGTCCGTTTATGGTCGATAATCCGCAGATAGCTCTGATAGTACATACAGCACCGATACAGAATCTGATACAGAAAGCGCATCTTTTTCTTCGTACTAAAATCCTTTAGCATATGTTGTGTAAAGTGATTCAGCACAGCATTTTCTTCTGCACAAACCGTGATAATCGCGTTTTCCGTCAAAAGAACACCTAATGGAATCGTTGTATAGACATCTCTTTCATTACGTATTTCACGGGATGGGATATCCACCAGTATCAGCGTATAACCATCCTCAATACTGACACGTGAACTTTCTTCATCATCCAGTGCCGTACGCAGGTCTAATATATCAATATTAAATTGATCCGCTACCTGCTGCGACTCTTCCAGAGACGGATTCGTCAGCTGCAGCCATGCACCTTCTTCATACTGATCCAGAATCCGAAGTATTTTATTATCCGTTTTATAGATATGAATCATGGTACTTCCTCCCTGCGCAGTTTATTATCTTCCGTCAGTATAACATTTTTTCAAAAAAACCACAATCTGAACGATTATTTCTTGCATTATTTTTCAAATTCAAGTAACATCATATATGTATATTTTAAACTTTTGCAAAAGGAAAAGGAGAAAATCAATGGAAAAGTTTTTCAAACTAAAGGAAAATGGAACCACGGTAAAAACCGAAATTGTAGCCGGTATTACCACCTTTATGACAATGGCCTACATCCTTGCTGTTAACCCGAATATCCTGTCCGCTGCAGGTATGGATCATGGCGCTGTATTTACCGCCACCGCCCTTGCTGCCATGATTGGTACTCTTATGATGGCTTTATTTGCAAATTATCCATTTGCACTTGCACCGGGTATGGGACTTAACGCCTACTTCGCTTATACTGTTGTTCTCGGCATGGGCTATTCCTGGCAGGCTGCACTGACCGCAGTATTTGTAGAAGGAATCGTATTCATTGTACTGTCCCTTACCAATGTACGTGAAGCAATCTTCAACGCCATTCCGCTGAACCTGAAATCCGCCGTCAGTGTCGGTATCGGCCTCTTTATCGCCTTTATCGGTCTGCAGAATGCGAAAATCGTCCTTCCAAACAGTTCTACCGTAGCCGGTCTGTATTCTCTGGCTGGCTATAATGACAATTTGAAATCCGCTGCTGCTTTGAATGGTACAGAGTACGTAGCAGGTACCTTTAACGATGTCGGCATTACCGTGATCCTTGCTGTGATCGGCGTCATCATTACTGCCGTTCTCGTAGTACGACAGGTAAGAGGAAACATTCTCTGGGGTATTCTGATCACATGGATATTGGGAATTATCTGCCAGTTGACCGGACTGTATGTTCCGAATCCGGCAAATGGCTTCTATGGGCTGCTTCCAGACTTCAGCAACGGACTCGCTATTCCAAGCCTGTCACCAATATTCTTAAAACTGGATTTTTCTATTCTGAAATCCGCTGAATTCTTTGTGATCATGTTTGCCTTCCTTTTTGTAGATATGTTCGATACCATCGGAACCTTAATCGGCGTTTCTTCCAAAGCCGGCATGCTGGATCAGGACGGAAAGCTTCCGAATATCCGTGGTGCACTGATGGCTGATGCGGTCGGAACCGCTGCAGGCGCACTCCTTGGTACCTCTACTACTACAACCTTCGTGGAAAGCGCTTCCGGTGTATCCGAAGGCGGACGGACCGGTCTGACAGCAGTGACTACCGCAGTTCTCTTTGGAGTGTCTCTGTTCCTGTCTCCGATTTTCCTGGCGATCCCATCCTTTGCAACAGCACCGGCTCTGATCGTAGTAGGCTTCTATATGCTGACCAACGTGGCCAACATTGACTTCAATGACCTGAGCGAAGCAATCCCATGCTATATCTGCATCGGTGCTATGCCATTCTTCTACAGCATTTCCGAAGGTATTGCAATGGGTGTTATCTCTTACGTTGCCATCCAACTGATCTCCGGAAAAGCAAAAGACAAGAAGATCAGTATTCTGATGTACGTACTGGCCATACTGTTTATTCTGAAATACATTCTGCTGTAAAAAAACACAAAAAAAGTCAAACAGCCGCTGACAGCACTTTGTTTCTCCGTGCTGCCAGCGGCCTTATTCAACTTCTTCCTCCTACCGGATCGGAAGCCATTTCAAAATCTTCTGAATCTCTACATCCCAATAAGTCCAGCTGTGAATTCCCGGTCCCTCATGATAGGATATATCATATCCCATTGCTTTCAATTTCTCTACCATTCTTTTCTGCGGCTCATAAAGGAAGTCTTCTGTACCGCACCATTCATATAACTTCGGGAGCTGCCTGCCGGATGCTTTCAGCTTTTCTGCCAGCACCAAAAGATTATCTTCACAGGTATCCAGGCTTTCTGCCGGTCCGAAAATACTTTCCCAGAAAGCGGCTATGGTCCCCTCTTCCTTTAGATTGCGGGTTACTACATCCACAATATCCAACCCTGAAGAAAGCCCTGCCGCCGCACCGAATGTCTCCGGTTTGCCGAGTGCCAGCTTGTAAGCCCCGTAGCCTCCCATGCTGTTTCCCACAACAAATGTATCCTCCGGCCGGTCAGACATATTAGGGAAAAATTCGCGACAGACCGCCGGGAGCTCCTCAGATATATAGGTCCAGTACTTTGCACCATAAGCCGTATTGGAATACCAGCTCAGATCCCCGTTCGGCATCACGACTGCAATCCCCATATCACTTACGTAACGCTCGATAGAGGTTCTCCTAAGCCAGCATGTCTCATCATCCGACATACCGTGCAGCAGATACAGAGTCGGGTACTTTCCCTCTTTTACAACCCCTTCCATCCCGATCTGCTCCTTCGTCCTCTGCGGAAGGATTACATCCATACTCATACATTTTCCCAGCACATCTGAAAAAAAGTTTACATGCAATAATGCCATCGCTCTCTCTCCTTACATTATAATATTTTTCGTTCTTTTTTTACCTTACCGCTGCATAATATCGAATCAATACTTCGTATGCGTCCAGTGCAAGCGCAAGCGCCGACTCATCAAAATCAAAACTTCCACTGTGATGATTTCCTGCAAGCTCAGCACCAATCATCAGATGCAATGCTTCACCGCCATCCTCTTCTACCTGCCGCATCAGCATGGTAACATCCTCTGATGCCCCAAAAACAGGATCTCTTTCCACTGCAAATCCGGCATCCTTCAGGACCTTTTCCGCCTGCGCCGCAAACGCTTCATTGACATGGTCATAGCAGGCAGAGACGCCTATCATCTCCAGTTCTGTCTGATTTTCAAACATCTGTGCCGCTCCTTTTACCGTCTCTTCCACACGTCTGTGCAGGTCACTTAAAATTTCCTCCTGATCCGCCCGCAGGTTCACACCCAATACCGCTTCTCCCGGTACCACATTGTGGCCGGTTCCTGCATGCATGATTCCTACATTTGCTCTTGCAATCCCGGCTCTGTACTGAGTCAGTGAATGAATGGCAAGTGCTGCTGTTGCAGCCGCCAGAAGCGCATTTTTCCCTTCCTCAGGTGCGTTTCCGGAATGAGAAGGCTGACCATGGAAATATAGATTCATATGCTCGCTTCCCAGAAACCCCCTGGTTCCTACACCAATCTTTCCTGTCTCCATACCCAGACCGATATGCATAGCAAACAGTCTGTCTATGTGCGGAAACCGTCCGGAAGTCAGCATACTTTTAGCACCCCGCACGCCTTCCTCTGCCGGCTGGAAAATGAAAACAAAGCGGCCCTTTAGCTCTTCCTTATGTACCATAACCCAATGTGCCAGTGCAATCCCAACAGCCATATGTCCATCATGTCCGCAGGCATGCATCGATCCCGGATATTGCGAAGCAAACCCTTCTCTGGACGGCATGTGTTCTTTTCCGCTGCACTCTGACACTGCAAGTCCATCCAAATCAAACCGAAAGGCCACTGCCTCCCCTTCTCTTCCTGTATCCAGCTGTGCGATCACACCCGTATACCCCTGAAATACATCTTCAAATCTTTCTTCATAAACATCTTTGTTTCTTTCGTGCAATTTTTCATACACTTTTTGATCCGGAACTCCGTATCGGACTCCATGGATTTCTTTTCCATACTGGAGTTGATAGCCATACTGCTCCAATACCCGTATCAGAAATACTGTTGTCCTGACTTCCTGCCATCCTTCTTCCGGAATGGTATGCAGTATCCTCCTGATTTTAACTGCCTCTTCCCTATAGCACTGCTCCATACTATTTTCGCTTCCTCTCCTACATTTGCTTACGCACAATCTGATATTCATCATCAGTCTGATAATATGGACAAGCATACACCGTGCTCGTCATAAACCGCATCATCTCATCCTCATCCAGGTTCACTTCACATACGTAATATCCATATTCCTCATCATATACATAATTACTACAGCATTCGCAGCTGGTAATCTGTTTGCCGGCTCTGCCTGCCGTTTTCGTCTGTGCCATTCTCTTATCTCCTACACTTTACCGGCGGATTTCTTCTATTTTCCTCTGCACGGCGCTGGTGCCCTATATGAGTCCGGCATTGCTATACTGCTGCCGGCGTCAGTGTATCAGGTAATAGCTCTCTGTCCACTCATGCTAATCAAATTTTACCACACAAAGGAATGGCTTTCAATGCACAAGCAGATTCTGTTTTACTTTCTCTTCATTTTTCTTTACATAAGAAACGGGTTGCAGTTGCCCCCGCTCTTACCAGTCCACTTCCTTCAGATGCTTCTGAATATACTCTTCCATTTTCTCTGCCGGCTGGTCCAATGCTTTTGAAAGCATTTCATAGAGTAGCTCTTTTGCCCGTTTCCCCTGATACCGTTCTCTCTCTGTCAAAAGCTTTCTTTTGTCTGAGTGATCCTCCTGTCTGACATAACAGGTCTTAATCACCCGGATCCATTCG
>DNJM01000077.1:1135-1295 GCA_003489085.1 Lachnospiraceae bacterium | reverse complement strand
TCTTAATCACCCGGATCCATTCAACCGGATCCTCCTGCTGCAATGCCTCGGCAAAAAATTCTTCCAGAATTTTATCATTCGGCGCCTGGAATGTTCTGATGTATGGCAACCGCTCAATCAGTTCCAATGCTTCTTCTCTATTCACAATATCGTCCTCCCT
>DNJM01000077.1:654-909 GCA_003489085.1 Lachnospiraceae bacterium | reverse complement strand
CGTTAAAATAAAAACTTCTCTTTAAAAAAATGTGCGGCAGAACTGGATTTACGCAGTAATGCCACACGTCATATAAAGTTTAGCACGACTTTTTACTTTTTTCAAAATAATTCCGGCAACAAAGCTTTCTTCATACTGTCTTCTATTACCGCATTTTACAAAGCCGGTTTCAGCACCCGAAGAAATGCCTCCAGCCCTTCCATAATATCTCTGTAAGTAGCATCGAAATTTCCTGTATACCACGGATCTGCAATA
>DNJM01000077.1:0-357 GCA_003489085.1 Lachnospiraceae bacterium | reverse complement strand
ATACCACGGATCTGCAATATCCCTTGGATGGTCAGTAAAATCCAGCAGCCTCCGAATCTTCCCTTCCGGATCGCTACCGACAATCCGCGACATATTTCGTATATTATACTGATCCATCCCGAGTAAGTAATCATACTTCTTATAATCTGCACGAGTCATTTGAACAGCATATTTCCCGGCAACAGAAATACCGCATTCCCGCAGTTTCTCCCTCGTTCCCCAGTGTACGGGATTACCGATCTCCTCCCGACTGGTCGCCGCAGAAGCGATCTCAAACTGATCTGCAAGGCCACGTCGGGCAACCAGATCTTTAAACAGAAACTCTGCCATGGGGGAACGGCAGATATTGCCGTGGCA
>DNJM01000032.1 GCA_003489085.1 Lachnospiraceae bacterium | reverse complement strand
CAGCATGGCATAATCCACAGAGCTGTTGGCCTTGGCCACACCGCACAGATCCACAAACATCCGGATCGACTCCGGCGTGAAGCCTCTGCGGCGCAGAGCCGCGATGGATACCAGACGGGGATCATCCCAACCGTCCACTGTGCCCTCCTCCACCAGCTTTTTGATATACCGTTTGCCTGTCACCACATTGGTCAGATACAGTTTCGCAAACTCAATCTGTTTCGGCGGATGGGGATACTCCAGCTCCCGCACCACCCAGTCATACAGGGGTCTGTGATCCTCAAACTCCAGGGTACAGATAGAATGGGTCACGCCCTCGATGGCGTCCTCGATGGGATGGGCAAAATCATACATCGGATAGATACACCAGGTATCCCCCGTCCGGTGATGGGACATCCTGGCCACACGGTAGATCACCGGGTCACGCATATTGATATTGGGCGAAGCCATGTCGATCCTGGCCCGGAGCACCTTTTCCCCATCAGCGTATTTTCCCTCCCGCATTTCTTCAAAGAGACGCAGGTTCTCCTCCACGCTGCGGTTCCTGTAAGGGCTGTCCTTACCCGGCTCCGTGAGGGTTCCGCGGTAAGCGCGGATCTCCTCGGCAGACAGATCACAGACATAGGCTTTGCCCTTTTTGATCAGCTTCACAGCCGCCTCATACATCTGCCGAAAATAATCGGAGGCAAAATACAGCCTGTCCTCCCAGTCCGCCCCCAGCCAGGAAACATCCGCCTTGATAGATTCCACAAACTCATCCTTCTCCTTAGTGGGATTGGTATCGTCAAAACGCATGTTAAACCGGCCGTGATATTTCCGGGCCAACCCGTAATTCAGCAGTATGGACTTGGCATGTCCGATATGCAGATATCCGTTCGGTTCCGGCGGGAATCTGGTGCAGACATGATCGTACACTCCTTCTCTCAGATCTTTATCTATCTCCTGCTCAATAAAATTCTTTGATACCACTTCATTATTCTCCATGAGAATCCTCCTCACCTGGTTCATTCGTATCAAATATTTTATCATAGGCAGACAGGATGCGTCAACGGTTTCCTCTGCTTTTCCCGCAACCTTCCTCACAGCCGAAAAGAAGGAAGGAATCCTCCTGCCATTTTCGGCTGTCTGAATTCCTTCCTGAATTTCCTGTGTCTTTATACTTCTCTATAGGACTATGCTTCTTCCGCCTGTTTCTTCTCGATCTCTTTCTGCTGTACATCTGCAGGAGCCTGTTCGTAGCGTACGAATTCATAGGAATAGATTCCCTTACCGCCTGTCATGGAACGAAGAACCGTATTGTATCCGAACACACCCGTCATAGGGATCTCTGCTTCTATCGTCTGTCTGCCGTTTCCAACCGGATGCATACCCAGTACACGGCCGCGGCGTTTATTCAGATCACCCATCACATCACCGGTGTTCTCATCCGGAACCACTACCTTAATATTTGCGATTGGCTCTAAAAGAACTGGTGAAGCTTCCATAACTCCCTTCTTGAACGCCTGGATCGTAGCCGTCTTAAATGCCATTTCAGAAGAATCTACCGGATGGTAGGATCCATCGTACAGAACAGCTTTCACACCAACTACCGGATATCCGGCCAGAGGTCCTTTCACTACAGAATCCTGCAGACCCTTTTCCACTGCCGGGAAGTAGTTCTTCGGAACCGCACCGCCGACTACCTGTTCTTCAAATACATATGGTGTCTCCAGATCGCCTGATGGTTCAAACTTCATCTTGACATGTCCATACTGCCCATGTCCGCCGGACTGCTTCTTATACTTGGAATCCACATCAGAACTCTTGCGGATCGTTTCACGGAATGCCACCTTCGGTGTCTCCAGTGTTACCTCCACTTTATAACGGGAAGCAAGCTTGCTGACTACAATCTCAAGATGCTGATCACCCATACCATAGAGCAGAGCCTGACGGTTCTCACTGTCGTTGACTACCTTCAGCGTCACATCCTCTGCCATCATTCTGCTGAGAGCCTGGGATACCTTATCCTCGTCACCTTTTGTCTTAACAACATACTTCATATATGTATATGGTACAGAATATTCGGTCTTGCTGTACAGAATCTGTGCTGTTTTTGCAGATAATGTATCACCGGTCTTTGTATTGACAAGCTTTGCAATCGCTCCGATATCACCTGCATGCAGCTCCGGTACTTCCATCGGCTTATTTCCATTCATTACATACAGCTTACCGAGCTTTTCCTCTGTTTCGGAGGTTGCATTATACAGAACGTCATCCCCCTTTAATACACCTGAGCATACCTTAACAAAGGAGTATTTTCCAATGAACGGATCTACCATCGTCTTAAATACATATGCACTCTTTGCCTTTGCAAAGTCATAATTTGCTTCAAAAATTTCGTTCGTGGTGCGCTTGATACCAACGCATTCCTTTTTGTCCGGGCTCGGGAAGAAACGTACGATATCGGAAAGTAAGTTGGCAACACCATGCGCTTCCAGATTCGTTCCCATACCAACCGGAACAATACTGCCGTCCATTACATTGGTACGCAGTGCTGCACGGATCTCTTCGATAGAGAACTCTTCTCCTGCAAAATAGCGTTCCATAAAGTCATCACTGGTCTCTGCAACTGCTTCCAGAAGCTTTTCACGGTATTTCTCAACATACGGCATACTGTAATCCGGAATCGGGCATTCTTCTCTTTCTGCAATACCGGTAAATCTTCTGGCCGCATTCTTAATAATATTTACATAGCCAACCAGCTTCTCATTCTCACGAACCGGAATTGCTCTTGGTGCGATGCATTTTCCGTAGCG
Source organism: Lachnospiraceae bacterium (assembly GCA_003489085.1). GTDB lineage: Bacteria > Bacillota > Clostridia > Lachnospirales > Lachnospiraceae > DNJM01. Next base: position 543 of record DNJM01000032.1, on the reverse strand, counting down.
GTCTGTCAGATCTTCCACTACCTGACGGAAGCTGGCATCATCCACATCCATATCCGTTACATAAAACATTCTCGGCAGCTGATATTTCTCACATAATTCCCATGCCTTTTCCGTTCCAACCTGTACACCCGCTTTGCCGGATACGACAATAATTGCTGCATCTGCTGCACTGACCGCTTCCTCGACTTCACCTACGAAATCAAAATAACCCGGCGTATCCAGGATATTGATTTTCGCTTTTTCCCATTCGATCGGGATCAGGCTTGTTGTAATGGAAAATTCACGCTTCTGTTCTTCTTTATCAAAATCGCTCACGGTATTGTGATCGGAAATCTTGCCCATTCTGTTGACTGCACCGGATACGTACAGCATTGCCTCCACAAGGCTTGTCTTTCCGCTGCCGCCATGTCCTAAAAGTACCACATTTCTGATCTCATCTGTTCTATACACCTTCATAATTCACGCTGCCTCCTTGTATGGTCATTTCTAATGGTTATATTGTACTAAATATTCTTCTATTTTACAACCTTTTTATCAATGTTA
>DNJM01000211.1 GCA_003489085.1 Lachnospiraceae bacterium | reverse complement strand
TTTTCTATAAATTATTACGTTTCGAAATATATTTATTGACTTTTTGTCTTTTTAATACTATTCTATATACATATAGCAACAAACTATTATAGGTTTTATAGTCAGTATGTGAATCATACTCCGAATGAGAAAGGTGGAATTTATATGCTAATGCAAAGGAAACGAAGGAACTCCGTTAACCCTGCTGAACACCCCAGCTTCTTTTCACGCTTCTTAAGTAAAATAGAGCGTATTGGGAATACCTTTCCCCATCCCTTTCTGCTGTTTATTATCTGTTCTGTCCTGGTTCTGTTTGCCGGTGAAATTTTTAAAGGGACTACATTCACCATCCCAGGGGAGAACACCGAGCTCCAGGTCGTCAGTCTGCTGAACCGGGAAGGTTTCGTACATATTCTTTCTAACCTGTTACCTAACTTTATCAGTTTTCCACTGATTCCTTTAATCTTTGTTTTCACACTCGCAATCGGGGTCGGTGAAAAATCGGGGCTATACCATGTTGTTATCCTAAAATTCTTTCATAAGATTCCCGATTTTTTACTGTATTTTATCTTTTTATTTGTGGCAATTAATGGTAATATTATTTCAGACGCAGCATTAATTTTATTACCGACGATAGGCTCTATATTGTTCATTAGCAAAGGAAAAAATCCTGTACTTGCTATTTTTCTTAGCTATGCCGGATACCTGGCTGGTCTTTCTGCCAATACACTGATCGCCGGAACCGATGTCCTTGTTGCCGGAATCACAGAAGATTCTCTGGACTTTCTGAATATTACCAGGGACCTTGCAATCCATCCTGCATGTAACTGGTATTTCATGTTGACCAGTTCTCTTCTTCTGCCTCTGGCCGCTACCTGGGTTACAACCCGCTTTGTAGAACCTCTGCTTGCCAGAGATACTTCTATTACCTGGACTGTAGAAGAAAATACCGACATTTTTACTCTTACTGCTGAACAGAATCGTGGACTACGTTTTGCTTTCATTACTACAGTTCTCTATTTTCTGCTCATACTTTTCATGCTCTTTCTGCCGAATGGATGGCTGCGTAATATCACAACCGGAGAGATACTTCCTTCTTCTCCATTTCTGAATAACATTACGGTCATTCTCGCTATTTATTTTTTCCTGGTTGGTCTGATGTATGGAATTGGTGCAAAAACGATTCGATCTTCTTTCGATATAGCAGAGGGTATGATTTCCGGAATCGGCAACATTACCGGCCTTCTGGTGATTTTCTTTTTTGCCGCACAGTTTGTCGACTATTTTGCCCAGACGAATCTTGCCTCCTTTCTGGCCATCAAGGGGGCTGAATTCCTGCAAAAGAGTAATTTTACCGGATTCCCACTTCTGGTTCTGATTATCATTCTTGTATCGATCTTAAACTTTTTTATCGGAACCGTAGGTTCCAAATGGAGTATGATGGCGCCGGTTCTGGTTCCAATGTTTGCACTTTTAGGCTATCATCCGGCTTTTGCTCAATGCGTGTATCGAATTGGAGATGCCATTACCAATACGATCAATCCTATCAGCGTATACATACCTATGATACTGATGTATCTGAAAAAATATAAAAAAAATGCTGGCGTTGGTACCATCGTTGCATACCAGATTCCTTATGCTATCTGCTTCTTTGTCATCTGGACACTGCAGTTGGCTATTTGGTATTTTCTGGATCTTCCGGTGGGACCGCTGTCACCGATTTTGTTATAATTTGGAAAGAAGGCTCAAAAATGAAGGTTCATATTGAAGAATTAGATGATGTTGATAATCAAATTATTAATCTCCTCGCTGAAAATGCAAGAATGTCATTTGTAGAAATCGGAGATAAGGTAGGTCTGTCAAGGGTTGCCGTAAAGATGCGTATTCAGGCCCTTGAAAAAGCAGGCATTATAGAAAAGTACAGCATCATTATTAATCCCGAAAAACTTGGAAATAATCTGGCTGTTTATCTGGATCTGAGAATTTCTGCCGGTCAGTTTAATCAGGTTTGTGAGAACTTATGCCGGCTTCCACAAATCATAAAGATCTATCAAATGACAGGAGACACCCGTCTCCATATCCATGCCATGCTGAAATCCAACGAAGAACTGGAAAGTTTCCTAAAACATCAGATTTACCTGCTGCCAGGTCTTCTGGAATGTTCCTGCAATACAATTATTTCCCGCATTAAAGACAATGAACAGATTCGTATTTAGTTTAGGACAAAAAGAACCTCCCGGGCAAGCGTCCCGGAAGGTTCTTAGAAGGGAATTGGCAATTTTTCTTGTTGAGATTACTATACTACAACCCCTTAGAAAAATCCAATTGTTTAATCTGATATATAGCTTTATCTTATAGATTTTGTCTATAAAAAGAATTTGTATGCAGTCGTACTGCGAAAGACCTCTCCGGCTTTCAGCACAGGCTGTGGGAATTCCGGATGGTTCACTGCATCCGGGTAAAACTGGGTTTCAAAGCATGCTCCACTGCGCTTATGATAGATATGACCATGTTTTCCATATGCATTATTCAGAAAATTTCCCGTGTAGAACTGCATTCCGGGAAGATCCGTATACACTTCCATCTTAATTCCGTTTGTCTGCGCTTCCATTCCCGCGACTGCTTCCTCTTCTTCATGCGCATTCAGAATCCAGTTATGATCGTATCCCATGCCGAACTTCAGTGCATCATAATCCCCATCAATCTCTTTCCCGATGATTTTGCTCTTTCTGAAATCCATCGGTGTTCCTTCTGCCATTCTGATCTCTCCAGTCGGAATAGACTGTGCATCTGCCATTGTAAATGCATCTGCATGAATCCATACCTTCTGCTTCAGCACATTCCCGGATCCTTCTCCATCCAGATTGAAATAGCTGTGGTTCGTCAGATTAAAAATAGTATCCGCATCGGAATGCCCCTCATAGGAGATCCGGATTTCATTTTCATCTGTCAGCGCATAGGTCACTTTTACATTCAGATTCCCCGGATATCCCTGATCTCCAGCCTTACTGTCCAACACCAGTGTAATGGATTTTTCTGTAGTACGCATCGCCCTCCAGAATCGCTTATTATAGACATCCGGCCCACTATGCAGATTGTTTTCTCCATCATTTTTTTCCAGTTCATAAGTACTTCCATTCAGCGTAAAGGATGCGCCCCCGATCCGGTTAGCATTCCGGCCGACCGTAGCCCCAAAGGACTGATCCCCTCTCTCATACCCGGTTACATCATCAAATCCAAGCACGACATCGGTCAGTTTTCCGGTCTTGTCCGGAACCATTACGTTCACCAGTGTTGCACCATAATCGGAAACACTCATCATCATTCCGCTTTTATTTTCAAAGACATACAGATTAGCCTGTTTTCCCTGTGATGTCTCACCAAATTTCTCTACTGTCATGTCCTTCTCTCCCTCCGCTTTTACAATACGGAAATGAATCTCATAAATGCCTCTCTGCCTTCCTCCGTACATTTATAGACACCGGCATCCTCCAGCACCTTGACAAAGACCTTTCCGATTTCCGCCTTCAGGATATTCATAACCTCTTCCTTTGTGGCTTTATTGCAGGAAGCCAGAAAGCTTTCCGCCCAGTCTGCATGCTTTTCCAGTTTTTCATTGCTGCGGATATCCTTGCCCGCTACAATATAATCCGCCAGAAGATCCATTTCATCCTTCAGACGTGCCGGCAGAACAGCAAGTCCCATTACCTCGATTAGACCGATATTTTCCTTTTTAATATGGTGATATTCTGCATGCGGATGATATACGCCTAATGGATGTTCGTCCGTCGTGATGTTATTTCTCAGCGTCAGATCCAGCTCGTACGTATCTCCGATCTTCCGTGCAATAGGCGTAATGGTGTTGTGCGGCTCTCCGTTAGTTTCTGCATAGATAAATGCAGCCTCATCCGTATAGCCTCTCCATTTTCCAAGAATATGATCTGCCAGTTCGATCAGGCGCTTCTCCTCCTGATGGCGGATCCGGATAACGGACAGCGGCCATTTTACAATACCGGCTTCTACATCCTCATACCCCGGAATGGTAATCGTTCTTTCGATCGGCGCCTTTGCCATAGCGAAGGTATAATGTCCGCCCTGGAAATGATCATGCGTCAGAATAGAACCTCCGACAATCGGCAGATCCGCATTGGATCCCAGAAAATAGTGTGGGAATAACTTTACAAAATCAAACAGCTTTGTAAAAGCTGCACGGTCAATCTTCATCGGCACATGCTGCCCATTGAATACGATACAATGTTCATTATAATATACATATGGTGAATATTGAAATCCCCACCGGGTTCCATTGATTGTAATCGGGATGATCCGGTGATTCTCTCTTGCCGGATGATTCGCACGGCCTGCATACCCCTCATTTTCCACACACAGCTGACATTTCGGATAGCTGCTGTTTTTTGCATTTTTCGCTGCCGCAATTGCTTTCGGATCCTTCTCCGGCTTGGACAGATTAATCGTAATATCAATCTCACCGTATTCACTGTCTACCTTCCATTTCATATCCTTTTTCACACGGTAGCGCCGGATATAATCGGTATCCTGACTGAATTTATAATAATATTTTGTAGCTTCCTCCGGAGACACCTCATAATGCTTTTGAAAATCCGCCTGTACCTGCGCCGGACGCGGCAGAAGGCAGTTCATCATCTTAGTATCAAACAGATCCCGGTATGTAATACTATCTTCAATAATCCCCCGTGCAACAGCCTCATCAAGCAGGCTTTTTAAAATCTCTTCCAATTCCTGTGGTTCCCCTGTCAGTTCCACATCTTCATAACTATCCTCATGGAATAACTCCAGCAAAAGATTCGTCGTATAGATTCTCTCGCACTCCGGAGTCAGTCCTGTATCAATTCCATACTGTACCAGTCTTTTGATCGCTTCAGATAACATTTCCTTTCCTCCTTAATTCAGAACCCGTGCACCGTCACCGATTTCTACAACATAGAATTCCGCCTTATGGCCAACCCTTTTTTCGTACTCGGTTCCTACGGTTTCAATAAAGGTATCTACAGCATCATTTTTTACGATGCTGACCGTACACCCGCCGAAGCCGCCTCCGGTGATACGGGAGCCAACTACGCCCGGAATATTCCATGCCAGGTCTACAAGGATATCAATCTCTTCACAGGATACTTCATAGTCATCACGCAGAGATACATGGGATGCATTCATCAGTTTGCCAAACAGCTCAATATCATCATTTTTTAAAGCCGCTACTGCCTTGATGGTTCTCTGATTTTCATAAACCGCATGCTTTGCCCGTTTCTGACGAATTTCAGAATGAATGGCATCCTTATGTTCTTCGTACTCTTCTTCGGTCAGCTCACCCAGCGCCTTGATATCCACTGCCTTCTGCAGCTCACTTAAGGCTGTCTCACATTCATTTCTACGGTCATTGTATGCAGAGCTTACCAGGCTGTGCTTTACTTTACTGTTGGTAATGACAATCTTCGCATCATCCAGCTTAATGTTGGCATATTCGAAGCTCAGATCACTCGTATCCAGGAAAATAGCATGATCCTTCTTACCCATTGCACTTGCGAACTGATCCATGATACCGCAGTTCATACCATTGAAATTATTTTCCGAATATTGTCCGATCTGTGCAAGATCAATCATAGTCAGATCATCAAAGCCAAACATATCCCTTAACATGGTTCCTGTTAATACCTCCAGAGATGCGGAAGAGGAAAGACCGGATCCATTCGGAATGTTCCCATAAATCAGAATATCCAGACCGCACGGGAGTTTATAACCACGGCCTTCAAACGCCCACATCACACCCTTCGGATAATTCGTCCATCCTGCTTTCTCAGATGGCACCAGGTCATCCAGACTGGTCTCAACAATGCCCGCCTTCGGGAAATTCTTAGAAAAAAGGCGGATCTTTCTGTCTTCCCTCTTTCTTGCAATACCGAAGGTTCCAATGGTCAATGCACACGGGAAAACATGTCCTCCGTTATAATCCGTATGCTCCCCGATCAGATTCACACGGCCAGGTGCAAAGTAAGCCCGGATCTCTCCCTCTGCGCCATACAGTTCTTTAAATGCCTGAATCAATTCATTTTTCATGGTTGCGTTCTCCTTTATTTATTTTAATATTTTTGTTTTAAACCATTTAATCTGTTTTTATACTAGCATTCCAATATGATGCTGTCAACTGCTATTTTTTATTTCATAAATCCTTTTTCGCTATTCAAAGATCAGCTTCATAACAATGTCCTGTTCGTAATCGCCAAAGCAGTTTCCAAAAAGATTCATACCTCCTTTTTCCTCTGCATCCGGGCTGATGCCGATCCGTATGGAAATATATTCATTCTTTTCGAATCCGTAGGATTCCAGTGTCAGATCCGATACCTTCTGATAATCCAGATAGCTGCCTTTTTCATCCACGCGCCAGGTTTTCAAAATGCCGTACTGTGTGTTTTGTCCCGGCCACCAGGATGGATTGAGCTTTCCCTTCCGTCCTCCGAAATCACTTGGACTTCGCCATGTTCCGGCTTCCAGTTCATTGATCCACAGGGTGATATCCGACTTTCTTTCCATATTATACTCATGATCCTCGGAACAGACCTCAGCAGAGATTTCCAGCGCCTTTAAATTGTTCTTTTTCAAAGCGGCATTCGGGAAACGATACTCCAGATACCCATCTCCAAGCCAGATCAGCTTCGCCTCTGTCCTGCGCGGATTATAGAAAACGGCAGGTTCATCTTCTATATCTATATGTCCCTCCTCGGAAACGATTCCACAGGTTGGCTCCACATGATAATCTACGAAATTCCCAATCGGCATACTGATCTGTTCTGCTTTCTCCTGCCTGCGGGTTTCCAGGCTGATATACAGACCGGAAACCGTTTTTCTGCAGACTTTCATCGAACCTCTGACGGCTGCCTTTAATTCCGTTTCAATCAGGCCTGCCTCTTCGAGAACTTTCACATGCATAGCCGCCGAAGATGCCGGTATGCTTAATTTTTCAGCGATTTCATTGACATTATAGGAACAATTTTCTAAAAGCTTCAGAATCCGGATCCGCAGCTCTGATGACAAAGCTTTACCTGCTGCAGCCAGTTTTTCAGGATCATTCATGCTTAATTTTTCCTGTTTTCCCACCTTCAATCCCTCTTTTCTGGTTTGTTTCAATAATATTGTTGATATATTTTATTATGGGACAGGATACCTGTATAGTCAAGCAATTGAAGTAAAAAGATCGACTGTTT